>NZ_JBSSDI010000040.1:0-21716 GCF_054060575.1 Thermostichus sp. MS-CIW-15
CGTCAGCATCGCGTAGTGACAACGGAAACGGACAGAATGCTATCGCTTCACCGCTGAGCAGTAATGCTCAGCAGTGTTCAGCGTAAATGTATCAGCGAGGTCAAGGCGCTCGACATCGGCCCAGCGGATCTGCCGGCGCAGCCCACCCAGACGGGGTAGGTGGATTGCATGCCCACCTCGTCCACCCGAACCTGCTGGCTTAGGGATCCCAGCAGCGCCGCCATTCAGTCCAGATCCTGGAAAACTGGCCCTGGAGCTAAGCTAGTAGAGCCTCCAGAGAACCTGAGAAAAGGGTTTGTTGGCCGCTTGTCGATTGAGTCTTGAGTGATTGATATGTAATGAATGTATGAAAGCTCAGCTTCCGGTTACAATTTTGACGGGCTTTTTGGGCAGTGGTAAAACCACGCTGCTCAAGCGCATCTTGCAGGAGGAACACGGGCTGCGCATCGGGGTTATCCTCAACGAGTTTGGCGAGATCTCCATCGATGGCGAACTGGTCAACATGCCCCAAGGAGGGCTGATGCAGCTCAGCAACGGCTGTCTCTGCTGCACGGTGCGGGAGGATCTCGAACGGGCGGCTCGCGAGCTGCTTCAGCATGCCCAGGCGTTGGACTACCTGGTGGTGGAGACCAGCGGCGTGGCGGATCCCAGGCAGGTGGCCGAGCTGTTTGTACAGAGAACCTTCCACGAGGAGCTGCGCCTGGATGGGATGGTGACCCTGGTGGATGGGGCCGAGTACTGGCGCAACTTCCAGCGGTCCCAAACTACCGCCCACCAGATCAGCAGCGCCGACATCTTGCTCCTGAACAAGGTAGATTTGATCACCCCAGCCGAACAAGAGAAGATCCTGTTAGATCTGCGTCGCTACAACCCCGACGCTCCCTGTCTGCCCACCACCCACGCCCAGGTGCCCCTGGCCCGCATTTTGGATGTGCACGCCTTTCGCCCAGAGCTGTGGGATCCCAAGCTCTCCGCTGCCGAGGCTGAAGGTCACGCTCACCCCAGTCACCATCTGGAAGAAGACGGGATCCAATCTCTGAGCTTTCAACTGCAGCAACCGCTGGATCTGGCGGCCTTCCGCGATTGGCTGCAGGATCTGCCGGAGACGATTTTTCGCGCCAAGGGGGTGCTGTGGGTTGCGGACGAGCCGCAGCGGGTTATCTTTCATCAGGTGGGCCGACGACAGACCCTCTTCTTGGAGCGGGAGTGGGATCCCGATGAGCCGCGTTGGTCAAAAATTGTCTTCATCGGCAAGGAACTAGAGCGGGAAGCGCTGGCCGCCGGCCTCAACCGGCTGTGTCGGGCAACCGCCGCCTGCCCATGAGTCCAAGTTTTGGGATGGGATAACCGCGATGGCCCGCAGCAAACTTTCAGAACAAGAACAACAGCAAATTGTTAGCACCTACCGCGGCTCGGCAGCCACTGCCGCCGAATTGGCCGAGCAATTTCGGGTAAGCGTTACCACCATCACCCGTGTCCTCAAGGAAAACATCGCTGCCGACGAGTACCAGCGGCTGATCCAGCTCAAACGCTCAGCAGCTCGCCGCAAAGACACGGGCGAGGAACCCACCCTTCCCCTGGACGGCATGGAGGGGCAACAGGTCTTGCCCCCACAGGGGGCTGCCGACGCCTCCGATCTCAGCGATGTCAGCGAAGGGGAGCGGATCCCTGAGGACAGGACGGCCACGGTGGCAGAACTGGCCCCCGAAGAATTGCCGGCCCAGCTCGTAGCCGAGCTTCAAGAAGACCTAGAAGGCGACGAGGACAACGACCTGGAAGACGAAGAAGACGATGACGACGAAGAAGAGGATGCCGACGATTTTTTAGACGACGCGGCAGCGGTGCCCTCAGAAGATCCCTTGGCGGATCCCGTCCATCACATCCAAGTACTCCCCCTAGAGAAGCTCGACCTGCCTGAGACCTGTTATGTTGTGGTGGATCGCTACCAAGAGCTGACCACCCGCCCCCTCAAGGAATTTCTGGGGCTGGGATCCCTGCCCGTAGAGGGGATCGAAAACGCCAATACGCTGCCCATTTTCGACAACCACAAGGTGGCTCGGCGCTTTTCCGAGATGAGCCGTCGTGGCAGCAACACCTATCCGCCCTACCGGGTCATCCAATTTCCCGGATACATTCTGGAGATTGTACGCCCACAATTGCAGAAGAAAGGCATTACCCATCTGCTAATCGATGGACAAATTTACAGCCTGTGAGGTGTAGCCGCCGAATTCAACTACAGCTTGCTCTTTCGTCAGGAGATCCAGCGCACCGACGGAAACTCCACTGACAAAGGTTTTAGCTTATGGGACGATATAGGTTCTGGCCAAGCAGGCTGTAACTGCCCAGTTGTCTAAATTAAAAGTCTTAACCAGAACACTCAACCATGGATCCTCAAAAGATCAACGGATAGACTTATGTCGGAGTTTCAACTGGTTTCTTCCTATCAGCCCACGGGGGATCAACCCAAGGCGATTGCCGGCTTGGTGAAGTCGATTTTAGAGGGCCATCGCTTTCAAACCCTGCTGGGGGCAACCGGAACCGGCAAAACGTTTACCATTGCCCATACTATCCAGCAAGTCGGCAGGCCCACCTTGGTGATGGCTCCCAACAAAACCTTGGCCGCCCAACTGTGTAACGAGCTGCGAGAGCTTTTTCCCTACAATGCCGTCGAATATTTCATCAGCTATTACGACTATTATCAACCGGAAGCCTATGTGCCCAGCACCGATACTTACATCGCCAAGTCTTCTTCCATCAACGATGAGATCGACATGTTGCGGCACTCCGCTACCCGCTCTCTATTTGAACGGCGAGATGTCATCGTGGTGGCCTCGGTAAGCTGCATCTACGGCTTGGGCATGCCGGAGGAATACCTGAAGGCTTCCATCCCCTTCCAAGTCGGCCAGGAGATCAACCAGCGGGAGGTCTTGCGGGATCTGGCCGGCATTCAGTACGAGCGCAACGACCTGGAGCTGGCGCGGGGGCGATTTCGCGTCAAGGGCGATGTGCTGGAAATTGTGCCGGCGTATGAAGATCGGGTGATCCGCATTGAATTTTTTGGCGATGAGATCGAGGCCATTCGCCTGATTGATCCGGTTACAGGTGAGATTTTGACCAGCCTCAGCGCCCTCAGAGTCTACCCGGCTCGCCACTTTGTAACGCCAGAAGCCCAGTTGCAGCAGGCGATCCTCAACATTGAGCAGGAGCTGGAGGAGCAACTGGCTTTCTTTCGCAAACAAGGCAAGCTACTGGAAGCCCAACGGCTAGAACAGCGCACCCGCTACGACCTGGAAATGCTGCGGGAGGTGGGCTATTGCAACGGCATCGAAAACTACTCTCGGCACCTGACGGGGCGCAAGGAAGGGGAGCCGCCTGCTTGTTTAGTGGATTATTTCAAGGCCAACGATTGGCTCTTGGTGGTGGACGAATCCCACGTCACCGTGCCGCAAATCCGCGGCATGTACAATGGGGATCGCGCCCGCAAGCAGGTGCTGGTGGATCACGGGTTTCGCCTGCCCAGCGCCCTCGACAACCGCCCTCTCAAAGCCGAGGAGTTCTGGGCCAAAGTCCACCAATGCGTCTTTGTTTCCGCCACGCCCGGCAACTGGGAACTGGAGCAAAGCGGAGCCCAATTTGAAACGGTGGTGGAAAACGGCAAAACCCTGAAGTTCTATGTGCCGGGCACCGGTCGGGTTATAGAACAGGTCATTCGGCCCACCGGGGTGGTGGATCCGGAAGTGCATGTCCGCCCCACAGCCGGGCAGGTGGAGGATTTGTTGGGAGAGATCTACCTGCGATTGGAACGTTCGCAGCAGGGCCTCCCGGAACGGGTCATTGTGACCACCCTCACCAAACGCATGGCCGAAGATCTCACAGAATACTTGCAAGAACGCGGGATCCGGGTTCGCTATTTGCATTCCGAGATCAGCTCAATTGAGCGGATCGAAATTTTACAAGATTTTCGCGAAGGAGCTTTTGACGTACTGGTAGGGGTCAATTTGTTGCGGGAAGGGTTGGATTTGCCGGAAGTCTCCTTGGTGGCCATTTTGGACGCGGATAAAGAGGGATTTTTGCGGGCGGAGCGATCCCTGATTCAGATGATCGGGCGAGCAGCGCGCAATGTCCGTGGCACGGTGGTGATGTACGCCGACACCCTGACCGGCAGCATGGCCCGGGCCATCGCCGAAACCCAGCGCCGCCGGGAGATTCAATTGCAATACAACCGCCAACACAACATCACTCCTAAGCCCATTATTAAGAAAAACAGCAACGCCATTCTGTCTTTTTTGGCCATCTCCCGCAAACTCAACAGCCAAGACCTGGAAAAAGCCTTTCCAGTTGCAGACGAAATCCCTCTTTCGGAGATTCCAGAGCTGATCGGCCAACTGGAACTGAAGATGAAAGCAGCGGCCAAAAACCTGGAATTTGAAGAAGCTGCGCAACTGCGAGACCAAATTAAAAAGCTGCGCCAACGCCTTTTGGGCCACCATCAGAGCACTTAAGGTCCTCGCTTGGATCGGCCAAAATCGGGATTTGCTTATGCCACCATAGGCTTACAGCAGCATCCTAGGGATCCCCGAGACAATGGGCGTTCGGGTCCAACGAGCCATTCGAGACTCTGTCCTGCTGAAGGGAGCGGCCCTGGCGGTGGGGCTGATAGCCGGGATTGGCCTCTGGCTCCTGCCCGCTCCGGTCTCCAAGGCTGCTGGGATCCCGGTGGCCCAAGCCCTCGAGTTGCGGGATCCCGGCTTTTCCCACCCCACTCCTGCCGAAGCGCCAACTCTTGAGGGATCCCCTTCCCCGACCTCTAGCCCACTGCGGATCCCCTTGACCGGCCAAGAGGGCACAGAAGTCTTGGTGGGGAACATTCCGGTGTTTCGCCTGCAGACGGCAGAATACCCCAGCGATGTGCGGGCCGACAACGTGCGGGCAATCATTGAGCGCTTCTTGGAAGAAGGCCAGTTGCCAGAGCCGGAGGTACGGGTGGCCCAGGATGCCAACGGCCAGTACGTCCTCCGCCTGGGAGAAAGAGGTCGCTTTGAGGCCACCCAGCGGTATCTGTTTACCGTCACCTATGCCGACGCCGCCGCCGAGCGCAGGGTGCCGCTGGGCCAGGTGAGCCTCAACGACGTGCGTCTGGTGGCCAACACTTGGGCGCGGCGGCTGGAGCAAGCCATTGCCGAGTACCGGCAGGATCGGCTGGATCTGCAGCGGGCGCAGGATCCGCGCGTGCTGATGCTCACCATCCTGGCCGGGCTGGCCACCGTGGCAGTGGGGTTCTTTCTCTGGCGGCTGTTCGACCGCAGTCTCGTCCGCCTGCAAAGTTGGTTGGAGCTCAAGGCCGACCCGGCCTGGGGGAGCTGGATCGACATCGCAGGGGTGCTGCTGCGAGGCCTGGGGGCAATTCTCATTGCCGGCATCTCTCTGGATCGCGGCATCAGCTTTATACCTGCCCTGCGGCCTTTTCAGCGCGCTTTTTACCTGGGCTTGGGGCGCGTGGTGGCCACGGCGCTGGGCGTCCTCACCCAACCGCTGCTCAATTCCAGCGTCTCCATCGCCAGCTTGCTGGTCTTTTTTGTGCTGGCCGCTTTGGTCTTCACCGTTGCCCACTACGTCAGCGTTGGCTTTAAGCAGCGGTTTCTGAGCCGGCTGGGACTGGATCTGGGCACCCAGGAGTCTACAACGGCCATCTTCAAGTACATCCTCACCCTGTTCGGGATCCTCTTGGTCTTGCCCTTCAGTGGCCTCAATTTGGGATCCCTGGCGGTGATTGCCGGGGCGGTGGGTTTGGGGATCGGTTTTGGTCTGCAAAACCTCTCCAACAACTACATCAGCTACATCGCCATCCTGCTGGAGCGCCCCATCCAAGTCGGGGATCTGGTGGAAGTGGACAACCTGCTCGGCACCGTGGAGCGCATTGGCCCGCGGGCCACCGTCCTGCGCACTTTGGATCGCATCTTTGTAATCGTGCCCAACTCCCGCTTCACCGAGTCGAAGGTGGTGAACTGGAGCTACCGGGATCCCCGCTGTCGCATCCACATTCCCGTGGGCGTGGCCTACGGCTCCGATACCACCTTGGTCACCGAAGCCCTGCTCAGCGCCGCCAAGGAAAATCCGCGGGTACTGAGCAGCCCCGCCCCGCAGGTGTGGCTCAAGTCTTTTGGCCCCTCTTCCCTCAACTTTGAGCTGCTGGTGTGGATCAACCGGCCCCAGGATCAATTTGTCTTGATCAGCGAGCTGAACTTTGCCATCGAAGCAGAGTTTCGCCGGCGTGGGATCCGCATCCCCTTCCCCCAGCAAGATATTCACATTCGCAGCCTCGAAGGATTTGCTCCCCCCAGTCAAAACGGCGGATCCCGTTCCCTGCCCGATGCCGCTTCCATTCAGTCCGCCCTCAGCGAAGCGGCAAAATCGTTGGAAGACCAAAATGGCGTTTCCTGAGCGACACCATGCTGCAACGGTTAGATGAGGCACTGGGTAGCTTTGGCAGCCATCCGTGTTGGGCTGAACTGAAGCAAATGCAGCTCCTAAGACAGCTCTGGCCGGAAGTGGTGGGAGAGGCGGTAGCAGCGCAAACCTATCCCCTCAACCTGCGCCGCCAGGTGCTACAGGTGGCCACCTCTACCCCGTCCTGGGCGCAAAACTTAACTCTGCAGCGCCAGCTCATTCTCAGGAAACTCAACAGCCGCCTGCACCCTCCTCTCAGCGACATTCGCTTCAGCCCCGGCGCTTGGCACGAGGGATCCAGCCCGTCCGCTCCCCACCCTGATGCGGAGTTGGTAGGCAAGTTTTACCCCATCTCATCTGCAACCCCAGCCCAAAAGCAGCCTGCAACCGCTCGCCGCTCCGGCTCACGGCCGTCTCCCGCCGATGCTAAAGCCGCTTTCGAACGTTGGGCCCGACTGGTGAAACAGAGACAAACTCAGCAAAACCTGTTCCCTTGCCCTGCCTGTGGCTGCCCCGCCCCTGCCGCCGAACTGGAGCGTTGGTTGGTCTGCGGGTTTTGCCATCGCCAGTCCTTGCGCGTGCGCAGCTAACTCAGGGAACTCAAATTAGGGCTGTTTCCAGGGGCAACGAAACAACTCGTTAGGTCGATCCCCAGCTCCCTTCTCCCAGAGGGAGAGGGGCCGGGGGTGAGGGGAACTCCCCCTGAGGTTGTGGATGGTGGCGGCAGCGGCCTGGATTCTCGATGAAGGCAACTGCAAACCCTCAATCGTTCATGGCGTGGTAGGTGGCCACCGCCGACGGCGATACGCGGTTCAAGTAGCGGAAGATCCAGTACTTAAAGAGTGTATCGAGGAAAACCGGAAAAGTGGCAATAAAGCCGTAGATAAAATTGCGGTTTTCTGGCAGACCCAGGTGGGCAGCTAAGCTGCTCAGCAGCACCTCCCAGCCATGGGGAGAGTGGTAGCCGACGAACACATCTGTGAAGAGAATAATAATGAAAGCCTTGGCACTGTCGCTGAGGCCATAGATCAGGCGATCCAAAAAAGACTTGAGAACTTCAATTTCCTCGCGCCCGATGAAGATCAGCCAGCCAAACACCAGCAGCGATAGCACGTCGGCAAGGACGTTCTTGAGGCCTTCCAAATTCTTACGGCTGTATTTTTGCAGCAACTCCTCTGCCTTCTTGGACAGTTGGTCTTCGGATTCCAGGTCGAGCTCTGGAGATTGGTGGTGTAAAGCCCGCTCAAACTCTATTTTTTCCTTGAAAAACTCAAACTCGGAGAGAGCCTTTTCTTGAAATTCGTAGCTCAGAGCCAGGATGGTGGGCTCCCGCGGCTGAAAGCGATCCACCAACGGCCCGAACAGGAAGTGTTTCGAGAAAATCTGGACAAGCAGCGGCAAAATGGCCAGCAGCAACAAAAACCGAACTGCCACCAGTGTGCGCGTGCGTTGGCTGCGATACTCCTGGAGCAGCTCTTCTTCTGCCTGCGAACTCAGCTCACGGCGGATCTGGTTGGCCGTACGCAGGATGGAGCGAGGCAGGAGGGCCGTTTTAGAGGCAACCGGGGCATTGCTGTTGTCGAGGTTTGTCTTAGCAAGATTGGTCTTGATGGAGGGATCGGAGGGCTCCGGCTGGCTTGAGGTCAGTGGCTCTGGTTGCTCTTGAGACTTGGGGGGAGGGGAGGTGGACCTGGGTTGAGCAGCGGGGCGCTTGTAGCGCGAGGTCACCTGATCGATAAACTCCAGCTTTTCCAAAATCGAGGGATCCCGACTTTGCCGGCCATTTTCAGCGTCTTTACCGTCGTTTTCAGAAGGGCCGACGGGGGCCTCTTTGGCCTGATCTTTGTCGGAAGAGAAGGGAGGGCCGCTGCCATTTTGCTCGGGATCCGGCAGGCGAGAAAAAACGCTACTGGCCCTGAACTCCGCTAAACTAAGATCAATTTGACGCAATTCCTGGCGCAATTGGATCTGAAAGTAGCGGCTGGTGTTTTGGCCGTGGTTTCCGTTGCTGCCGATGGATCCCCCCTGAAAGTAGCGGTCTTCGATGGCTTTGATGCGCAGGGCAGCTTCATAGGCTCGATCGAGGGAGCGTAGGGGAGTACTTGAGATCCATTGGCCGAGCCTGCTCAACACGGATTCCCCCATTGCTTTTTCCTGTGGCGGTTTTTCTCAGGGCTGATCCATGCATTTTTCAATGGCTAACTATTGTAACAACTTCTGGGAGGCTGGGCAGGGATCCGGATGGGGAAGCGGCCCGTCTGGATCAAAACCGTGTTGAAGGGGTTAGGGCTCAGGATCCCTTGAAGCGGCTGAGGGCAAAAGCGCAGATCTGCAGCAGCCGCAGCCCGTCCCGCACATGTTGGATGTTGGAGCGCCCATAGGTTCTGGGGAAGTAGCGCACCGGGATGTCCAGGATCTTGAGGGTGCGCTTGGCCGCCCCCAACAACAGGTCGAAATCCCCAAACGGGTCAAAATCCCCCCATTCTTGCCGCAGCTTGGCAATCTGCCAATAGTCCTCCCGCCACAGGGCCTTGGTGCCGCAGAGGGAATCTTTGATGCGGATGCCGAGAATGTGGGAGAGGAGAGCGGCAAAAAAACGATTGGCCCACTGGTTGAGGCGCGGCATCGCTTCTGGTTTCAGGGGATAGACGAGGCGGCAGCCGTTGGCAAAGTCGCACCGCCCGGAGGCCACCGCGCGGAAAAACTTGGGGAGCTCTTCCGCCTGGACAGTCAAGTCGGCGTCGAGAATGATCAGCACATCGCCGCTGGCCGCGGCAAACCCCTTGCGCACCGCATCTCCCTTGCCTTTGCCCTCTTGCCGGAGAGCCTGGATGGTGCGGATCCCCTGGTATTCGTCCTGAACCCGCTGGATCTCAGCCCAGGTGTCGTCGCTGGAATGCCCCTCTACAAAAATGATCTCGGTGCGGGATCCCATCTCTGGCAACTGCTGCACACAGCGGCGGATGTTGCCCGCCTCGTTGCGGGCTGGGATCACCACTGTGCAAGAAGGTTGCTCCTCAAGGGGGGGATCCCAGGCGGGATCGGGCTGGGGGCGGGCGATCGTGTATTCCGTTAGACAAAGGGCGTTGATCCCGGGCAAGGGGGCAATGAAGCGGTTAATCAGCGTCGAAAGCAGTGGGATCCGCCGCGGCAACAACAGCCGCTTGCCCTGCTGAATGACCTCGTACCCTGCTAGGTGCAGCAAATTGGCCACATCGCCTGCCGAGAGCCAGTTGGCTGCCGGCAGGGGCATGCGCTGCTTGAGGACGGTCGCCAGGCTTAGCAGCGGCTCCCAGAGGGGGTTGTGGTACGAGAGGATCAGGCGAGTGCGCGGGGTACAAAAACGGCGCAGCCGCTCAAGAACCTGCTGAACGTCTGCCAGGTAGCCCAAGGTGTTGACGAGCAAAATAACGTCAAAAGGCTCCGCTAAGATGGGATCCTGCTTGTCCAGCGTGTGGGCATCCTGCACCCGAAAGTGAAGATGGGGAAACTGCCTCTGCGCCTGGGCAACAATCTCTGCGTCCCAGTCAATCCCCACCCCAAAACTGGGCTGCAAAGCGTTGAGCAGGGATCCGGTGCCGGAGCCGATTTCCAGAATGCGCAGGCCTGGGGGAACGAAGAAGCGGTGCAGCCGCTCCAGATCCTCGTGGTAGTAGCGGTTTTTTTGCCGCCAGTAGTGCAGGGGGTGGGTCAACGCTCCCGGGATGTCGCCAGATCAGCTTTAGATCATAAAGGGCGGTGGGCAATCCGCAGACAAGCCCTGGCGAGCAGGAGACTCAGCGACGACGCACCCTATCTCTTTGGCTGACGAAGACGATGGCGCCGAAGAGAAGCCCCAGCACCACTGCGCCGTACAGCAAGCTCCAGAGAAAGTTAGCCAGTGAGGGAGTCATAAAAGAGTTTCCTCCTCCTGCGAATAGCAACTACCCAGCTATTCTCTGACTATACCGATCTTTGTCACCCCTCCCCGCCCGATCGTCCCCTCCAATGACAGGCACTTGGCCGATTATTTCGTTTGGTATTCCAGGGGCACCTCCTCTAGGGTTTGGCTGGTGCCGGCAAAGGGGTTGTCTGGGGTTAAGAAGAGCATACAGTGACATTCTTTGCGCTCGCGCATTGGCACGCAGGGGCAGTTCCAATAGCCGGCTTTCACTTCCGCCTCTTTGTCTTCGTAAAAGCGGCAGGGACAGAGCGGAGCGCCCAACTGCTCTTTGTGGAGAGCCAAGCCTTCGATCACTGCCGTCGTAATCGTAGGATCAGAGCAGAAAAAAGTGTCGGTACGTTTGGCGTAGGTTTCTGCGAAATGCCGCATCACCTCGAAGGTCTTCTGGGAGGCCTTGTTGTAACCACGACTTTCCATGACGATTCCTAAAGGTGGCACTAGTGAATAGCAATGGAGCTTACAGCTTTTCCCAGCAACGCTGACCAACGCTCATAAAAATCAGATGCTTCTCCTGTATGACAGGGATCCTACCTCTCCACAAGATTCTCACAGAGTCGGAAAAAGCTTTATCTCGCTCTTCGTTGTACTGCAGACTTTTGGACAATACAAATATCAGCCGCCTTGCTGTTACAGAAGGCAACATTCGGGTTCTTCAGCCAGAGCCGGCCTCAACGCACTCTACAGAATAGAACAAAACAGCAAGAATGGCGTCGGCTGGGATCCCCTTCCTCAAGGCACCACCAGCACCGGGCAAGGGGAGAGGTCGATGACCCGGTGGCTGACGGAGTTGTTCTGTCCCTCGGCAGACAAGCTGAGGCCGCGGGATCCCATCACGATCAGGCTGATCTCCAGCTCGTCCGCCACGTCGCAGATGACAAAAGGAACCTTCCCCTCGCGATACTCGCTCTTGACATTTTGGATGCCAATCTGCTGGAGGCCAGCCTCAGCCTGTTTGAGCAAGTTGTGGATACTTTGGCGGGCTTGCTCGGCTTGCTCTGGGCTCAGGTCCGTGCTGTCTAGGACGGAGAGCAGATAGACCTGGCTCTTGTAGCGCTGCGCTATGTCCGCCACCAAGGGCAGGGCGTGGCTAGTTTCGCGCGAGTTGTCGATGGGAAAGAGCAGTTTGTCGAACATAGTCGCGGATCCCACACTTAAGCCCGCCCCTTCCCTATCCACGTCGGGGGCTGGCCCTATTCTACCAATCAATTTTACCGGAAGCTCAATGGCCTCCTTCCACCCCTGCCCGTTTTTCTATTGTCAGGGGCTCGACCTGGGCTGCAAACGGAGCCCCTCTCTTGTTGGGATGAGCGGCCATGCCCATCATCCCGCAAAACTCCAGCCGCCTTAGGCCATGCTGGGCTGAAATTTACGCAATTCCTGCCAAAAATCCATGATTTTCAGATTGACCAAACTTGGAAAAGAATAATGAAAAAACTGTCGTCCCCCAGGGCAAAACCACATTTGATCCCCTGGCTTTAAGTGGTTTCCCCACTTCTCGAGCGAAGCGGGATCCACAATGGGGTCATCCTCGCTGGCGCAAACCAACATCGGCACCGACACTTTCTGGGTTGGAATCGCTACCACCTGAAATAGGGAGTGAGGTATGGGGGAAGTGTCTAAATCTTTAGCCAGGGCATAGGAGAGTGAGCGCGCTCGCCACTGTTCTGAAGCTGGCAGAAGGCTCTGGGCTATACGCACCAGGAGCTGTTCTCGGCTACAGCAAAACATTTTTCGCTGCATGGGCCACATGCGCCCCCAGCAGCCAAAAAGATCAGTCAAACGGGCGTTGCCCGCCCCCTAGGGGATCTACTTTTGCAAGTTAGATCCCCCTTTTTGCCCTCAATGTTGTCGCTGTCATCCCCGCTCCTTTTGCGTTGCTAAACAAGCTTTTTTAGGAAAAGGCCAGAGACTTTGCCCCAGAGCTGCCTCTGGCCGCACGGACACATCCTTTCGAGCCATACAACCAATTATTGATAGTAAATCTCAACTTTAAGCTGTAGTCTACTCTAAGCTTCTTGAGAAAAGATATCAATATACTTAGGGTTAAGTTTTGTTAAAAGCTGGATTGACTTCGCAGGCTGCGGCTCTCGTAGGCGGTAGTTGTTCCTGAAGGGCCGGGTTTAAGCAAGGGATCCCGTGGCAGCTAGTGATAAAAAATCTCTTTTTTCTTGAGATTAGTTTCAATCAAGCCAGAGTTGGCCCAGCCAAGGGGTAAGGAGCCCAGAGGAGATGTCGAGACATCTGAAGCTGTGGACGGAGATAGGGCTTTATGTTCTCAGCTACTCCCTGCCTGTTCCTAGCTCAGACCGAAAGCAACTGTGCCGCCTGTGCCCATTAAAGTTTTCCGGAAGCCAAAGGGATCCGGGGGCAAAAATCCACTAGTCTATTGGCAATCTGGCTTCGGCCAGAACTGTCTAGCCAATTGCTGAGGTGCAACTGTGGAAACGGCCATCGAGTGGATTACCGCCCATGAGATCCTCGACTCCCGGGGGCAGCCGACCTTAGAAGCTTTGGTGGGCCTAGCCAATGGGGCAACCGGCTTGGCCCAGGTGCCCAGTGGCGCTTCGACCGGCACTTTTGAGGCTCACGAGCTGCGGGACGGGGATCCCAAGCGCTACGGGGGCAAGGGTGTGCTGAGGGCAGTGGAAAACATCCTCGGCCCCATCCAGTCGGAGCTGCGAGGGGAAGATGCCCTCAACCAGGCCCGCATCGACCAGTTGCTGATCGATCTGGACGGCACCCCCAACAAGTCGCAACTGGGAGCCAATGCCATCTTGGCAGTTTCTTTGGCTACAGCTAAGGCGGCTGCCAGTGCAGTGGGCCTGCCTTTGTACAGGTACCTGGGTGGACCCTTTGCCAACCTGCTGCCGGCGCCGCTGATGAATGTGCTTAACGGCGGCGCCCACGCCGACAACAACCTCGATATTCAAGAATTTATGATCGTGCCCATCGGAGCACCCAGCTTTCGCGAGGCGCTGCGCTACGGAGCCGAGGTGTTTGCAGCCCTAAAACAAGTGCTGCGGCAGAGGGGACTGTCCACGGGGGTGGGGGATGAAGGCGGATTTGCCCCCAACCTCGACTCCAACGCCGCAGCTTTGGATCTATTGATGACGGCTATTGAACAGGCGGGCTACAGGCCAGGGGAGGATATCGCCTTGGCCTTGGACGTGGCGGCCAACGAGCTGCTGCAGGATGGGCAGTACCACTTCGAGGGCAAAGCCCGCAGCGCCGAGCAGATGGTGAACTACTACGAGCAACTGCTGGCCAACTATCCCATCCTCTCCCTGGAAGACGGGCTGGCGGAAGAAGATTGGGCCGGCTGGCAGGCCATGACCGCCCGCTTGGGATCCCGGGTGCAACTGGTGGGGGACGACCTGTTTGTAACCAACCCGGCCCGGCTGCAGAAAGGCATCGACAGCGGCGCTGCCAACGCCATTTTGATCAAGCTCAACCAGATCGGCACCCTGACAGAGACGGTCTCGACCATTCAACTGGCCGTTCAGGCGGGCTTTCGCACCCTCATCAGCCACCGCTCCGGTGAGACAGAAGACACCACCATCGCCGACCTGGCGGTGGCCACCCGCGCCGGCCAGATCAAAACCGGATCCCTCTGCCGCAGCGAGCGCATCGCCAAGTACAACCAACTGCTGCGCATCGAAGACGAGCTGGGGGAAGCGGCCGTCTATGCCGGTCGGGTGGGCCTGGGGCCTAGGGGGTTGCCGGCGCGGAGTCGCTAGCCCGCTTGGATCCCCAGCACCTGCACCAAGAAGGCCCAGCGGTCGGCGGTCTCTTCGATGAGCTTGGCAGTGGGCTTGCCGGCCCCGTGGCCGGCTTTGGTGTCGATGCGAATGAGGATGGGCTGGGATCCCCCCTGGGCCGCCTGCAGGGCGGCGGCAAACTTGAAGCTGTGGGCGGGCACCACCCGGTCGTCGTGATCTGCCGTGGTGATCAGGGTGGCGGGGTAGGCGGTGCCGGGCTTGAGGTTGTGCAGGGGGGAGTAGGCGTAGAGGGCCTTGAATTCCTCCGGGTCTTCCGGGGATCCGTACTCGGAGATCCAGGCCCAGCCGATGGTGAACTTATGAAAGCGCAGCATGTCGAACACCCCCACGGCGGGGAGGGCTGCTGCAAAGAGATCCGGCCTTTGGGTCAGGCAGGCCCCCACCAAGAGGCCGCCGTTGCTGCCGCCGGCGATGGCCAACTTGGAGGGGTTGGTGTAGCCGTTGGCCATGAGCCACTCAGCCGCGGCAATGAAGTCGTCGAAGACCTTTTGCTTGTTGAGCTTGGTGCCCGCTTGGTGCCAGGCTTCCCCGTATTCGCCGCCGCCGCGCAAACTGGGCTGGGCGTAAACCCCTCCCCTCTCCAGCCAGGCCACCAGGCCCACCGAAAAGCTGGGGGTCAGAGAGATGCCAAAGCCGCCGTAGCCGTACAGCAGGGTGGGGTGATCCCCTGTCCGCGCTAGGCCGCGGCGGTGGACAAGGAACATGGGGATGCGGGTGCCGTCTTGGCTGGCGTAGAACACCTGCTGCACCTCATAGGCCTGGGGATCGAAATCCACCTGGGGCTGACGGAAGAGGGTGCTGCGGCCGCTGGTGAAGTCGTAGCGGTAGATGGTGGGGGGAGTGGTAAAGCTGGTGAAGGTGTAGAAGGTCTCGGTGTCGTGGCGCTTGCCGCCAAAGCCGCTGGCGGATCCCAGCCCTGGCAAGGGAATTTCCCCCAGGTAGGTGCCGTCTAAAGCAAAGGTCCGGATCTGAGTGTGGGCGTCTTTGAGGTAGAAGGCAACGAACTGGTTGTGGATTAGGCTAACTCCCTGCAGGGTCTCCTCGGCTTCGGGGATCACCTCTTGCAACTGACCTGGGTTGTCGAGATCAATGGCCACCAGTCGCCGCCGGGGAGCCTGGAGGTCCGTCAACAGCCAAAAGCGGGAGCCGTCGTTGCCGACAAAGGCGTACTCGGCCTGGAACTCGCGGATAAGCTCCACCACCGGCGAGCTGGGATCCCGCAGGTCTTTGTAGAAGAGGAGGTTTTTGGGATCCGTGCCCCGCCAGACGGAGATGATTAGGTAGTCTCCATCTTCGGTAACCCCGCCGGCAAAGCCCCACTCTTTTTGGTCAGGGCGGTGGTAGACCAAGAGATCTTCCGACTGGGGGGTGCCCAGGCGGTGGTAGTAGAGTTTTTGGAAGTAGTTGGCGCTTTCGTACTCGCTGCCAGGGGCCGGCTCGTCGTAGCGGCTGTAGAAAAATCCCTGCCCGTCCAGCGTCCAGCTGGCCCCGGAGAATTTAATCCAGCGCAGGTGATCCGGCAGGTCTTCTCCCGTTTCGATATCCCGCACCTTCCACTCCTGCCAGTCGGAGCCGGAGCGGGAGAGACCATAGGCCAGGTAGCGCCCGTCGCGGCTGATGGCAATCCCTGAGAGGGCCACCGTGCCGTCTTCCGAGAGGGTGTTGGGATCTAGCAAAACCCGCGCCTCTCCCTCCAGGCTTTCTTGGGTATAGAGAACGCTCTGGTTTTGCAGGCCGTCGTTTTTGAAGTAGAAGTAGCGGTTGCCCTCTTTGAAGGGCTGGCTGTATTTTTCGTAGTTCCACAGTTGCCTCAGGCGCTCCAGAAGCCGCTGCCGGGCCGGGATCCGCTGCAAGTAGTCAAAAGTTAGGCGGTTTTGCGCCTCGATCCAAGCTCGCGTCTGCTCAGAATCCAGATCCTCCAGCCAGCGATAGGGATCCGGCACCCCTTGCCCATGGTAGAAGTCGACAACAGTGGGATCCGGATGGCTGGGCGGGTAGTTGAGCATAGAGACGGAGCAACAAAAGACCAATTCCACTATGGCAGAAGCCTGAGACCTCAGCGTGGGATTTGACACTCCCACCCAAATGGACTCGCGAAGGCGCTGTCAAGACGCCCCTAGACAGTCCTTTGAGGCATAACCTCAAAGTTCTGCTTACTTCGGACTTAAGTTCCTCTAGGTTAGTTATTGCCGCGCGGGTTTTGCACCGCAGTAGGTTGTTTTCCTGGAGAAGCTCTGTACTAACTATAACAAAGAAGCAACTAAAGTGGCTCAAGGGCTTTTCCGCCCCGCACTCAAGTACGGGGCTACCAAGCTATCCTTTTGTGTCAAAGTTGGGGCAGATGAGGTAGGTGAAGCGTAAAGGTTGTCCAGCCGGCGGCGCTGCTCACCTCGATGGATCCGCGCAACTGATCCACCATCTGTTTCACCAAGGCCAAGCCCAGACCCGTGCCCCCTTCCTTCCAAGGATCGTTGCTGGGAATGCGGTAAAAGCGCTCAAAGATGCGGGTCAACTCCTCGGCGGGGATCGGCTGGCTATTGCTGACCTCGACGATGCTGCGGCGGTTTTCGGTTTCTACCCGTAGGCGGATGGATCCCTGGGCCGGGGTGTATTTCACAGCATTGTGCAGCAGCTCCCGCAGGATACGTTGCAACAGCAAGGGATCCGTTGTGATGGTGCTTTCTAGGGGGACGCTGGCTTGAAAGCTCTGCCCCTTGGCGCGGGCCCGCTCTTCGGTAACGGTCAGCAGATCCCCCAGCAGATCTCGCCAGGTGAGGGCTTGCACCTCCAGCGCATAGGCCCCCGCCTGCAGCCGCTGCAGATCCAGCAGGTCGTTGATGAGCTCGATCTCCCGCTGGCACTCCCGCTCGGCAATGAGGAAGTATTGCGCTCGTTTCTCCTCTGAGCGAGCTATCTGCAGCATTTTCAGGGCCATTTTCAGGCTGGCCAGGGGAGTGCGCAGCTCGTGGCTGACGGTGCTGATGAAGTCGTCTTTCAATTGGTTGAGGCGCTCCAGGGCTTGCACCTGCTCTTGGGCAGCCTGGAACAGGCGCGCCTGCCGCAGCCCAATGGCACATTGGTTGGCCACCTGCTGGATAAGTCGGATCTCCTGGTCGTCGAAAGGACGCGCCGCCGAGCGAAAGATCCACAGATCCCCCAGCACTTGGCCTTTATCTAGCAAGGGACAAGCCATTACTACCTGGCGGTTTTCCGAGGCTCGCCCTAAGAAGCAAAATAGACAAGGCTGCCCTGCAGTTAATTGTCGATACACGGTTTCGTAAGGCCCTCCCTGCAAAGGGATGGAGAGGTTCAGATAAGAATCGGAGCGGGGGCAATACTCGTAGCGGATGGTGGCAAGGGTGAAATCGGCGTTGTAAAGGCTGATGTCGCAGCCATCGGCATCTAGACTTTCTCCCAGCTCGCGCACGGCGGCGCTGAGGATCTCAGCTTCGTCGAGAGAATCGCGCACGCGGTTGATAATGCTTCTTAGGAGAGCCTCAAATTGCAAAGCCCGCTCTAGCTGCGCAGTGCGCTGCCGCACTTTTTCTTCTAGCGTTTGCTTTAGAGCTTTTATCTGCTCGTACAACTGAGCCTGTTGCAACGCGACAGCCAACTGGTCGGTCAGTTTCTGCAAAAGCTCAATTTCCCACTCCTGCCACGGGCGGCTGGATTGGCAGTGCTGCGCCACCAAGAGGCCCCAGAGATCCTCCCTCCGCCGAATCGGGATCACCAAGTTGGCCTGAGCCTGAAAGGATTCCAAGAGTTGCCGATGGCAGGGATCCAAACTGGCTGTCGCCACATTGTCGATGGCCTGCACAAAGCCCTGTTGGTACTTGCGATAGCAGGGATCCTGGCGAAAGCAAGCATCCCACACGGAGCGGCCCAAGTGGCTGGGCCAGGGATCCAGCACCGCCTCGGCAGCTACCCATCCCCCTATGCCGTCCTGTAACTGGTAGATCATCACCCGATCCACCTGGAGAAACTCTCGCACTTCCGCCGCCGTGGTCTGCAAGAGGGGCTGCAAGTCCAAGTTCTCGCGGATGCGGCGCAGCAGGGATCCCAGGAGTCTCTCTCGCTCTGCCTCTTGCAGCAGCAGATCCTGGGCTTGTTTGAGGGGGGTGATATCTACCACAATGCCGCAAACGGCATAGGGATCCCCTCGCCGATCCCGCAGGGCAAACTTGGTGATCCACTTTTCCAGTTCTTGCCCATCACGGCAAACAGTGCGCTCATAGCTGATGGGATGAGCAGATTGGATTGCCCTTTGATCCTCCTCGCGAAACTTCAGAGCTTCCTCTGGCGAGAAGAGTTCCGCATCGACTTTGCCGAGAACTTCTTCTGGAAGTTTACCGTTTTTCTGCAGGTAAGCCCGATTGACCTGTAAGTAGCGGCCCTGCAGGTCTTTAACAAAGATGGGAAAAGGGATCCCATCGAGGATAGCTTTGAGACGGGCTTCGCTTTCTTGCAGGGCCAGCTCCGCCTCTTTTTGCTGGGTGATATCTTCGGTAATGCCGGCAATGCGGATCACTTCTTGCTGTTCATTGAAAATAGGCCGGCAGGAAGTCCGCAACCAGCGCACCCGGCCATCTCGATGAATGATGCGATAGGTAATCGGCTTCTCTCCTTGGATGACCTGAGGTACGGCTTGCAAAATCCTCGGCAGATCTTCCGGATGAATCTTTTCTCGCCACAGATCGGGCTTTTGGTAAAACTCCTCCGGCTTGTATCCCCAGATCTGCTCGCACTGAGGGCTTTTATAAAACAATTGACTGAGATCTGGAGAATAGAGAAAGAAGGAAACCGGCACAGCCTCGGCCATTTCGCGAAAGCGGGCTTCGCTTTCCCGCAGCGCCTGTTCTGCCTCTTTTTGCTGGGTAATGTCGCGGGTGCTGCAGACAATTCCCCCTAGCGCAGGATCCTGCAAAAGATTGGTGCAGCGGCTCTCCAACCACACCCAATGGCCATCGGCATGCTGCATCCGATAGACAAAGCTGAGCGTCTCGCCAGGCCGAGCCTTCAGTTGTTCAAGGGCGTCGGCAACGATCTGGCGATCTTCCGGGTGAACCCAATCCAGAGGTATAGGTTCTCCCTCCTCAGGACAACGACCCAAGACTTTCTCGGTAACCGGGCGATTGAGAGTATGAACCAAGCCTTGGGCATCGATCCAACACAAAATGTCGTGGCTGTTGTCGAGGAAGGCGCGAAAGCGCTCCTGTTGTTCTCGCAGTTGTTGTTCCAGCCGCTTTTGCTCGGTAATATCCAAGACAATGCCGAGCCATCCCAAACCTTTGGACTCATCCTGCAGCTTGACAGCCAGGCGATAGGTGTAGCGCTCTTGGCCTTGGATGATTTCCTTGCTCTCCAATCGGGAAAACCCTTGCCGCTCCAGGTCAGACAAGGCTTGCCCAGTGTACTCCAGCCAGTGGGGATGTTGCTGCGCTGCCTCTTGCAGAGAAGTGCCCAGCAGGTCGCCATACCAGGCGCAGTCGGTGGCATTTTGCAAAATCAGCACTCCCTGGGGATCCCTGGCCCCTATGGCTGCCGGCAGGGCGTCCAGAAGAGCCCTCAGTTGGGCTTCCCGCAGGCGCAGATTTTCTTCCAGTTGCTTCTTCTCGGTAATGTCTCGGCCCACCCCGCGAATAAACTGCAAGCGGCCCCGCCGGTCGAAAAGGCCCTGGTTGATCCACTCAAACCACCGCACCTTTCCTTCCGCATCGAACAAGGGGTGAGCCCAAGCAAAGGTAGGCTGCTGAGGAGTAAGCTGGGATATCTTCTGCCGCACCTGCTCTTGCTCCTCTGGCGGCAAGGCCTCGATCCAGCGCCGGCCCTGCCAATTGCCGAAAACCTTCTGGCAGGCCTCGTTACACTCCACCACCGTTGTATCCGCCCGCGCCAGCATGATGACATCGGGAAAACCAACCTGGGCCTGATGCGGCCGCCGCCTCTGCCAGAAGACAAGCGCCAGGAGCCAGGCTGCCCACAAAAGCAGCCACGGCCAGTTGCCCAAAGCTTCCTCAACAATGGTCTCCCAAGGAATGATCATGACAGCTTAGCATTGCCAAAATTCTGTTAAGATAGGCGAGAGTGCCTATTCAAACCCACACCAATTCTCGGCAGTTTGCCAAGGATTGCCAAGTATCACAATCAACAACTATATAACCTCGGCAATTGCCCAGAAGGGAACCTCACAGGTTAAGATAGTCCTGGATCCAGCCCACCAGCCGCTGTGCCAGGGTAAGCGCTTCCGGCTCGCCTTCTTTGATCGCCGATTGGCTGCTGAAGCAAGCAATAACCTCTTCTTGAAATTTTTCTTCAAGCTTTTGTTCAAAAGCGCCGCGGCGAAACTGCAACCGCACCTGAGCTTGGATCTGAAAGCTCTCCCGCGCCTCCTCATCCAAGATCTCCTGTCCCAGCCGCTGCAGCCGCACCCCTTGCAATTGGGCGAGGGGATAAGAGAATACCTGCTGCCGCCAAAGCCCCCAGGGGCCACCCAGCCGGGTCAGGGTCGCTCGCTGCCGCTCCCGATCCAAGCTCAGGATCTGCCCCAGCCCCCAAGGGATCCCAATCCCCAGGCCCGCTGCTACGGCCAGCAACCCCACCAGCGGCGAGCGGCCCCAGAGCTGGGATCCCAGCGCCAACAGCCCCAAACCCGCCACCACCCGCCAGGCCAGTTGCTCAGGGGTAAACCTTTGCAGGGCAATTCGCAGCCGTCTGGGGTTGCGCTCCAGAACTTGCAGGTAAACCGGCCTCATGAAATTGGATCCCGTTTTTGGCGCCAGTTTACCAGGTGCCGCGGAACCCTGGAAGACTTGCGAGCTTGGCAAACAGCTAAAACTCAGGTTCGGCAAAAAACTCTGACAAATCCAAGGCAAACCCAGGGATCACCTCTTCGCCTTCCAGGATATCTCCTGGCCGCTTCAATGCTGCGGGCTCAGGCTGACGGTAAACCAAAACATACTTTTCTTCGGGATGAATAAGCCAAACAAAGCGGGATCCATTTTCAAAGTACTCGACGATTTTATTGTGGATCTCTCCCACTGTGTCGACTTCAGAGAGAACTTCTACAACCAAATCTGGGGATCCCTCGATATAGCCCTTGGGGATCCCGCCGAGAGATCGCAGCCGCTCCTTGGAGAAGAAAGAACAATCTGGGGAGCGGCGATTGCCAGATTTCATCTTAAACGAAGTATCGGAGTCAAAAGTAAAGCCAATCTTTTGGCTGCGAACATAGGCACCTAGGAGGATGTGAATCAAACTTACATAGTATCCATGCCTTGCACTTGCCGAACCCAAAGCAATCAGCTTCCCATCGACAACTTCATAGCAATTGCCATCATCGGGCAGAGCCATAAACTCTTCATCAGTCCAAATCTTCCGAGAAGCTGTTGCAGAGCTTTCGGCAGGTTCCTTTGCTAGCCTTTCCAGAGCTTCAATCATGGTAGCCCTCTCAGATACAGCCTTTTAATTTAAAATAGGGTACAGGTATTCAAGAGGAAGGAGAGAAAGGAATGCCGACTCATTCTTTGGATTTGCGGCAAAGAGTTGTA
>NZ_JBSSDI010000041.1:0-20760 GCF_054060575.1 Thermostichus sp. MS-CIW-15
CGTCAGCATCGCGTAGTGACAACGGAAACGGACAGAATGCTATCGCTTCACCGCTGAGCAGTAATGCTCAGCAGTGTTCAGCGTAAATGTATCAGGTAGTGCTGTGGGATCTGGCAACTGATGCTCTCTCTGGAGCCCAAGGGCCTGGCAGACGGCCCGATCAACTTGGCGGAGTACATCGACCATACCCTGCTGCTGCCGATGGTGACCCCAGAGGAGATCGACCAGGGGTGTGAAATTGCTCTGCGCTATGGCTTCCCCACCTTTTGTGTGCCTCCCTGCTACGTGCCGCGGGTGGTTAAGCGGCTGCACGGGTCGCCAGTACGGGTGAGCACAGTGGTGGGGTTTCCCCTGGGCACCAACACGGCGGAGGTCAAGCTCTACGAAGCTCAACTGGCGGTGGAGCAGGGGTGCCGGGAGCTGGATGTCCGCCTCAACTTGGCCTGGCTCAAGGCGGGGGAGCTGGATCGCCTCCATGCCGAGATTGCCCAACTGGTGGAAGAAACGGGGGTTTGCGTCAAGGCCATTTTGGAAACTGCCCAGCTCACTGACGAGGAAAAAAAGCTGGCCGCCGAGATCTGCATGGACGCGGGAGTTGCCTTCTTGATGACCTCCACCGGCTGGATGGGAGGGGCGACACCGGCCGATGTGCAACTGCTGTGGCAGCTTAGCCGCGGCAGGGTGGGAGTCAAAGCTTCCGGCGGCATCCGCACCGTGGCGCAGGCGGAGGCGATGATCGCCGCGGGGGCGAGCCGCATCGGCACCTCCTGGGGGCTGGAGCTGATGCGAGAGCTGGAGGCTAGAGGAGCCGGCGGCCCATGAGCGGGGTCACCTACCGGGTGACGGGTATTAACCTCAAAGCGATGCCGCTGGGGGAGGCGGATCGGATCATTACTATTTTGACCCGCGAGCAGGGCTTGATTTGGGCGGTGGCCAAGGGATCCCGTAAGCAGCTTTCCAAGTGGGGAGGGCGGATGGAGCCCTTTGTTGTCAACGATCTGCTGGTGGCGCGGGGGCGTTGGTCGGCCCAAACGGATCCCTCGCAGTGTCTCCAGCGCATCGCCCAGGCAGAAACCCTGCAGAGTTTTCCCCGTCTTGGCCGCAGCCTGGCCCATCTGACGGCGGCGCAGTACTTGGCAGAGGTGGCCCTGCTTTTGGCCCTGCCCAACCAGCCCCAGGAAGAGCTGTTTGTGCTGCTGGTGGAGCATCTGGAGCGCATCGAGCAGGCCCCTGCGACAGAGGCCGTTTTGCCGCTCCTTGTCCATGGGCTCTACCACCTTTTAGTGGTGGGGGGGGTTGCCCCCTCAGTACAAGCCTGCTACTCCTGTGGGGAGGAGTTAGCAGGTGAGGCTTTCTTCTCTCCCCACGCGGGTGGCCTGGTCTGCGATCCTTGTCGGCTGGCGCAGCGGCTCAGCCCAGTTGCCTGGGTCTCCAGTTCTGTCCTGCAGGCCTTAGGATCCCTGCCCAACCCGACCTTGCCCTCGCTGGCCGAGCGTGCGCTGCCTCTGGCGAGTTGGCTGGCGGCAGAACGTCTGTTGCGGCGGGTTTTGGAGCTGCATGCCGACCGCGCAATCCGTTCCGCTGGCCTGCTGGCCAGTTGCTACTCTGTCCCTGTTGCCGAAACCCTCCCTCCTACCCCCAGTGGCCAGGGATCCCCAGTGGCGGCAGCAGCTTTTTCTGAGGAGGATTCCGAAACGCTTGGCAGCAACCTGAAGAAGTTGTGAAGGTATGTATCAAGTCGAGCAAAATAGCTGCACAATAAAGGGTTAAGGCGGGTTAGCAGCCGCTTCTGGATGATAAATTGGGTGGTAGAAAGTAACCTCTTAGTAACTTCTTACGAAGGCCTCTCAGGTTTGGCGGCGGTCGACCAGGGTAGCGTTTGGGGAGGAGTGCCACACCTGTGCTACCGAGCAGGAGCAAGTGAAGTTGAAGTTGGCGCTTTTAACAAGATTGAATCGACTGCCGGGCGAGCCTTCGGTGTTTGTTTTCTGAAGCTCCATCCTTGGGTTGCGGTTTCCGTTGCCGACAAACAAGGGTTTGGCAGCGTTGCAGCTCCCGGGGTGAGTCCACCCCTCCAGGAGGAGCCCCTGAGGAGGCTGCATCTGACCACCTCGAGTTCGCGCTCACCTCAATTTTTTCCAATCCTTTTCATTTAGAAGTTTAGGAGTTGCAGCACCGTGGAAGCCCAGCGCAAAGAACGGATTCTCGTGGTCGATGATGAGGCCAGCATCCGCCGCATTTTGGAGACCCGCCTCTCGATGATCGGGTACGACGTGGTTACTGCTGCCGACGGAGAGGAGGCGCTGGAGGTTTTTCGCAAGCAGGATCCTGACCTGGTGGTGCTGGATGTGATGATGCCGAAGCTGGATGGCTACGGGGTCTGCCAGGAGTTGCGCAAAGAATCCGACATCCCGATCATCATGCTCACGGCGTTGGGGGACGTGGCCGACCGCATTACTGGCTTGGAACTGGGGGCAGACGACTACGTGGTTAAGCCGTTTTCGCCCAAAGAACTGGAGGCCCGCATTCGTTCGGTGCTGAGGCGGGTGGCGCGGTCGTCCCATGAAGGGATCCCCAGCTCAGGGGTAATTCAGGTGGGGGATCTTCGCATCGATACCAACAAGCGGCAGGTTTACAAGCGGGACGAGCGCATCCGCCTGACGGGGATGGAGTTTAGTTTGCTGGAGCTGCTGGTCAGCCGGTCGGGGGAGCCGTTTTCCCGCGCCGAGATTTTGCAAGAGGTGTGGGGCTACACGCCGGAGCGCCACGTGGATACGCGGGTGGTGGATGTCCACATCTCGCGGCTGCGGGCCAAGTTGGAGGATGACCCGAGCAACCCTGAGCTTATCCTGACAGCCCGCGGTACCGGCTATCTGTTTCAGCGCATCGTTCCAAAAGGCGAGGAGTAGGACGGGATCCCCCTTAGTAGCTCTTCCAGGGCTGCCCGCACCTGTTGCAGCACACCAACCCAGTTGCCGCGGGCTTCTTGGCGGAATAGGCGCATCACCCTGGGGTACCAGGGGCTGTCTTGCCGCTGCAGTAGCCAGCGCCAATCAGCGGCAAAGGGCAGCAGCACCCACACCGGCTTGCCCAGCGCCCCAGCCAGGTGGGCAACGGCAGTATCGACGCTAATTACCAGATCCAACTGGGCAACTGCCCTAGCAGTATCAACAAAATTCCGGAAACGGGATCCCAGCTCCACCACCTGGTGCTGCTTGAGAAGGGGTTCTACCTGGCTTAGATCTTCACCCACCTGCAGGCTAACCCACTGCACCTGGGGCAGATTAAGGTACTCGAGGAAGAGGTTAAGAGAACAGCTTTTTAACCTCTGCACCCGGCTGAGGGCGAGGTCGTCGCGGCGGCCACTGGCCCACACCAGCCCCACCTTTATCCCCCTCTGGGGAAGCTCTGGCCAATCTTCCGGCCAGGCGGAGCTCCCATCGGGACAAACCAGATAGGGGATGGGGTCGGGAATTGTCTCCAGCGTGGTGCCCAGGCGATGGGGCAGGCTAAGCAAGGGCAGGTGCCAGTCGAAGGGGGGCAGGGGATCCGTATCGGAAATGACCTGGACTTGAGGAAAGGAGGCTCGCAGCAACTCGACTAGGGAGTGAGGGCAGCGGAAATAGAGGGAGGCCTGCGGATGGGCGGCGGCCAAAAGGGGCAGGTAGCGCGCGAACTGAATTGTGTCTCCCAGCCCTTGTTCGGCGTAGACAAGCAGCGTCTGCCGGCCCAAGGGGGATCCCGTCCACAGGGGCAAAGGGAAGCAGGGGTAGGCCGCTCCCTGGCGCTGCAGCCGCCACTCGTACTCCTGCCACCCCTCCTCGTAGCGGCCCAGGGTGAGCAGGGCCGTGCCCAGGTTGTAGTGGATCTCCGGCCAGTCGGGGGCCAACTGCAGGCCGCGCCGATAGGCCTCGATAGCGGCCTCGAGTCGGTTTTGCTCTTGCAGGACGGTGCCCAGGTTGTTGTGGGGCTGCGCCTCCCCTGGCAGCAGCGGGATGGCCCGTAGCAGACAGTCGGCGGCCTCCTCCAGGCGATCTTGCAGGTGTAGGCAGTGGCCGAGGTTGACGAGGATCCGCCCCTCCTGCGGCGCCAGGACAAGAGCGCGGCGAAACCAGGCTTCGGCTTCTGCAAGCTGGTTGTCGAATAGGAGGGCATTGCCCAGAGCTGCCAGCGCATAAGCCTGAGGAGGTTGGGCCGCTGCCGCCTGTCGCAGCACTGCAATCGCCTGCTCCCGTTTCCCCAAAGCCAGCCAACAACTGCCCAACCGGAAGAGCAGTTGCCCGTCGTTAGGGGCAAAGGCCAGCCCCTGCTTGTAGGCGCGCGCCGCCTCCTCCGGGTTGCCCAGCAGCATCCAGGCATCGCCCAGCTCCTGCCAGGCCGGCACCCAATCTCTCCGTAGGTGCAGCGCCAGTTGCAAAGGGGTCAAAGCTTGGCGGGGATCCCCCATCTGCAGATAGAGGGATCCCAGCAACGCCTGGGCGGCGAACAGGTGGGGATGGGCCCGGGTAAGCTGCCGGCAGAGGTGCAGTGCTGTCTCCAGATCCCCTGCTTGTCGGTGGCGCTCGGCCAGCGCCAGGGTCGCCTCTGGGGAAGGGAAGGGGGATAGACCGGAGCCTCTTCCTAGGCCTTTTGGCCCAGCCGTCTGCCGGTCGCCCTTTCCTCGCCCAAAGCCCTGTGGCACGGTTTTTCCCTTGGTGGATCCCTTTTTTGCCCTTCCCGCCGGTATTCAGCAACAGCGGGACATCTCCCTACTCAGGTTAACAGTTCAGGTGAATAGGACGTTCTTGACAGAGCGTTCCTACCCCCCCGCTCCTGAATCGGGCCATCCTCGGCGCTTGCCTTGCGAGGGCTCAGTTGCGGCGAAACAGGCTGTCTAAGTAAATACGGGCAGCGCGCCGATCCGTGTCTCCGCTCTGGAGCAGGAATAACGAGAGCGCTGCCGTTACGACCCGATCTTGATCCCAATCGGGGTGACGAGAGAGGTAGTTTTTGAGGGTGTCGTGTAGCTCCTCGGGAATTTCGCTCAAAATGCTGACGGTGGGAGAATCCATAGCCCAACCACCTACTCGGGGTTAACAGGGAAACCAAGAAAACCTAAGGAGCCGGCCAAAACCGGGCCTGCCCAGAAGGGAAAAAACAAGCCAACCCAGCTCTCTAACTTGGGTACGCCGGGGGCCGCATCGGCCCCGCCAAAAGCAAGACAGTGTGTAGAAGTTTGCCCCTAGCCCGTCCGGCAGCGGCCAGAGGATACCAAACTGCCCCTTGGCCTTGTCTCAGGCAGGAGAAGGGATAGAGTTTTTGGGCAAAGGGTTCTTTGCCTCTGAGGAGAGCTGCCAGGAAAATCTCCCCCTCACCTCAGGTGCGGCTATTCTGCCCTCTGCCCCATGGGGGGTGTCAATCCTGGGCAGCGGCTCCAAGTTTGTTCAAGCCCGCCGCCGGCTTTGATGCCATCGGCAAAAACGGCGCGATCCCGTTGCGTTTCTCAAGGTGTATCCGTCTGAACTTTCCAGTTTGGACTTTTCCACAAAAACCCTCGCTGCCGTTTCCTGAGGTCACAGGCCTGTGGAAAACAGGCCTCCTCTCTGTGGAAAGTCTGGGGAAAACCTGTGGATTTCTGAGAAATCTAAATTTGTCCAAAAATTTTTCTCGCGAGCCCCCTCAGGGCCACTCGACCCGGTAGCGCAAAAACAGCTCCTTAGAGCCACGGTGGCACTCCAGCAGCTCCAGTTGGGGCGGGGATCCCTGCAGCTGCCAGCCCTCGATGCTGGCGGGCGCATCGGCATACCCACTCAGCAGCACCGGCGCCAGGGTCACCCACAGCTCATCCAAGGCCCCTGCCTGCAAAAACGCCCCCAAAAGCCGGCCCCCGCCCAGCAACCCCACCCGTTCGATGCCCAAACTGCGCAGGCGCGCCAGCCGTGCCGGCAGATCCCAATCGGCAGCCACCCAGATCTCTTCAAAGCCGGTTCGGTTCTGCCAAAGCCGGGATCCCTGGGGAGTTGTCCACAGCCAGCGGGTGAGGGGCTGGCGAAAAAACGGCAAATCCTCAGGAATCTCCCCGCTGCCGGAGCAGATGATCGTCAGGGGCTGAGGGGAGAGGCCCTGCTGGAGTCGGCGTTGGATGAGCTCGGGATCCCGGATGCGCAGGCTGGTGCCGTAGGCCCGCAGCGTGGCCGCCCCCATGATCAAAGCCTGTTGCCGGGCAGCTTGGGTTTCCAGGTGCTGGTGGTCTTCGGCGCTGGCGAAGTGGGGCCTTTGCCCGCGGTGGGTGGCGATCCTGCCGTCCAGACTCTGGGCCAGGATGGCAACCACGTGAGGACGAGCTGTTTTCAAAGGCAACTCTCGAACAATTGGCCAGAATGGAGTTAGAAGTTGTCGCCCCGGCTGCCGCTTCGGTTCTGGGGTCGCCTCAGCCGGATAAGTATGCTCGGGACATTCCAATCTTCCACCATCCGCATCGAGGTCGAGGCCAGTTCCTCGACCTTGCAGCGCTGCTTGACCGAGGTGGGGCTGTTGCAGCAGTGGCTCTGGCCGCAGCAGTTGCAGGGATCCCTGCCCGCTAGGCTGGAGCTGGGCAGCACCTTTGCCGTCCAGTGGGGCCCCGTCTCGATCACGCACCAGGTGGAAACCCTGCTGCCGAAACGGCTACGCCTACTAATGTGGGGCGGAGCCGATGGCTACTGCGACTGGATGTGGGGCAACGGCTGGGTACAGCTCCGGGTTGAGGCCGTCTCCCTCCTGCCCCTTGGACTGGGGCAGTTGCTGCTCCTGAGGCAGTTGCAACAGTTTGCCCGACGCCAAGAACAACAGCCCTCCTGAGCAGGAATTAACCAAAGCGGGCGCTGCAATAAAATCCGTGGATCCGCGGTTTATCGAGCTAACTTGTAGGTTTAAATCTCCCTTCCTCAAGGGTTTTCTGCTACGAGAGATGTACTAGATTTACTAGTCACAGCGAAGGAGCCCGATGAACCCTCCCCTAGCTGCAGCCGACCAGGAAAAGTTTGAGATCCGTTTGGGGGAAGCCCTCAACAAAGCGGGGTTGCTCACCCCCGCCCAGTTGGCTCAGGCCATGTGGGAAAAGGCGGATAACCCCTTGATGTTGGGGGAGCTGTGCATGCAGCACGGCTGGGTTGCCCCGCAAGATCTCTATCCCTTTATCCCGGTCGAGTTGGTGCGCATCGGCGAGATCCTGGTGCTGCATGGGTATCTGGAACTGGAGCACGTGTATCAAGCTTTGCTTCAGCAAAAGCACCACCCCGAGCGCAAGTTGGGGCAGATCCTGGTGCAGCAGGGCTGGGTGCAGCCCCACTGGTTGGAGTGGGCCCTCGACAAGCAGCAGCAGCTCCGGCGACGGCGAGGAGCTGCCAACAGTTGGGAAGTGATGCTGGAGCAGTGGTCCACCATTCCGGATCAGCCCCCCCTCTACGCTTCGCCGCTGCAGGTGGCGCAGCAAGTTCACAAAGCTACCGCGCAATACCAAGCCCAACTGGAGCGCTACCAAGAGCAGGTTGCCGCCCTAGAAGCGCAACTGGAGCGGGAGCGACAGCAGCTCGTTGAGTCTCAATCCCGCCAGCAGCAGCAGCAACAGCGCATTGCCGAGTTGGAAGCCCAACTGGCGGCTCAAATCCAGCAGGGATCCGAGCAACACAGGGCTGCCCAGCAGCGCATTCAGGAGTTGGAGGAGCAGCTCCGAGCGCAGCAAGATCGGGGATCCGCGCAAGTCCAGGCACTGGCCGAGCAGTTGCAAGCTGCCCAGGCCGAGCTGGAGACCCTGCGGCGCCACTGCCACGAGCTGACGGAATGGCAATCTCAGGCCAAGCTCAAGCTGCAAGAGTTGGGATCCCGGCTGCAGCAGCATCAGCAAGCTGAGGCTCAACTGCGCCAGGCTCTTGAGCACAAGGAAGCCGAATTGGCCGCTCTCAGCCAATCGCTGCAGGAGCAGCAGCACCAGCTTCAAGTGGCCCAATCGACGAAGGCCCGCCTCATTGCCGACCTGGCCCACGCCCGCCAAGAAGCCAGCCAGACCATCCACCGGCTGCGGGGGGAACTTCAGGAAGCCCAGACCCAACTCCAGGTAACTCAAGAACGCCTGCAGGAAGTCCAAGCCCAACTGCAAGCCACCCAAAGCCATCTGCAGTCCACCGAAGCCCAGCTCCAACAGGCCCGAGAGCAGGTGCGCCAGCTCCAGGCCCAAGTGCAGGCCAACCGGACGCCGTCGCCTGCCCCGGCTACCCAAACTGCGAGCGTGGCCGAATCGACCGCAGATGCCGAGCTGCCGCCTCAGGAGTATTTGGGAGAAGAAGATCTGGAAGCGCTGCAGCGGGCCAACCCTTGGGTGCGGCGGATCTTGACCCAGTTGCGCGCAGCCGGTCTCCTCGACAACGCCGGCATCGAAACCGTCCTCCACGCCTGGGAAACAGAGGGCGGCACTTTCACAGACGTGCTGACCCACCACAGCGGCCTCAAGCCGGAGACAGTCAAGTTTTTCAGCGAAGACGGCTACTCTGTCTACCTGGCAGGCGGACGGCACGTGGCCGACTACCTTAAGGCTTCGGGGCTGGTCAGCGCCGCGCAAATCCAGCAGATCCAAGAGCACCTACCCCCTGGGGGATCCCTCTGCCAGGCGCTTGTCGAAGCCGGGATCCTGTCGCAAGCCACCGCCCTCTATTTTGAGCGCCACTTCGGTGGCAAAAAGCCCCGTCGCTCCCTGCGGCAAGAGCTGATGTTGTGAGAGCGGATCGGGGATCCGCACCTCTTTCCCATCTCTTGCACCGGCAAGGGATCCAAAGGCAAATACGGGCTGCCGGCAGACCCCATGCGTCCACTGGAGACTAGGAACTAGAATGGACTCAGAATCAACAGCGACCGATTTTTGGCTGTTGAGAAAGTTGAATGTGACCTAGGTATCCAGATGTTGTCCTGAGTTCTGCTGCTATGACCACGGAAGCTCCCACTCGACCTGCTCAGCAGTCGTCTCCGTCGAGAACCCGGGTTCGCCAGCCCTACCCCCACTTCAAGGTGATCGTCTTGGATGACGATTTCAACACCTTTCAGCATGTTACCGAATGCTTGCTCAAGTACATCCCCGGCATGACCCTGCCCCTGGCACGGCAACTGACCGTGCAGGTGGATGCCGAAGGGCAGGCGGTGGTTTGGGTCGGCCCGCAAGAGCAAGCAGAGCTCTACCATCAACAGTTGCTGCGGGAGGGCCTGACGATGGCCCCCCTGGAGCCGGCCTGAAGCACGAGCTGCTCGTAGCTGCGCTCAACGGCGGCCAGTAGCTCTGCCTGGCCCCAGCCGGCATAGAGGCTGCTGACAATGGCCAGCCCACCCGCCCCCACCCCTTCCTTGACATAGCCCCGCTCGTAGGCCCGGAGGGGGGCATAGCGGCTTTGGGCAAAGCTGAGTTGGGTGGCCAAAAGGGGAACCTCGCCCAGCAGCTCCGCCAAACCCACCGTATTGCCCGAGGGATCCTCGGCCACCCAGCGGGTGGTACCTATGGCTACATTCTCCGGGGGCCAGGGGATCCCTTGCTCTTCCCCCCAGCGCCGCATCAGGGCCAGCACCGCCAGCATTTGGGTGCCGCCCGCCAGCAGCACCGGCCCCCGCTGGGCTGCCGCCATCGCCAGCCCGGCTACAAAAGGCTGCATCGGATCCCCCACAGCGGCCACCACCTCTGGGGCGGTAGCCCTGGCGGGAAGTCTGGCCAATCCCTGCCGGGCCAAGGCCAGCTTTTGGGCGTGGTTACAGACCGGGTGGCTGCTGTTGACCATGCCCTCTGCTTGCCAGCTCAGCCCCAACAACACTGCCAGCGCCGTGGTGGTGCCTCCCGCCACACATTCTCCGATGACGCAGTAGCTCGACTCCAGCCGGGATCCCCGCTCATACCCCTCCTGCCACAGGGATCCCACCTGCTCCAAAGACAGAGCCTGCCCTGTGCTCAAGCAGCGGGCTATTCCCCTGGCGCTGACCGTTTCTGCCCCCGGCAGAGGCTCCGGCAAACCACAGTCGAACACGCGACAGGGGATCCCCAACTCCCTCAGGACGGCGCGGCTGATCACCACCGGTGAAGGATAGCCATCGGGAGAGGTGGGCAGGCGGTGAGAATAGTCCCCCAGCAACACCTCTCCATCGGCAAGGGCCGTGTAGCGCCGCAAGGAGGGCGTGGCGCCGGCAGCCGAGATGCCGGGAATAAGGGCCGTTTCCGTAAACCCCAGGCAGGCCAAAAACAGCGGTCGGGATCCCTGCACCCGTTGGCACCACTGCTGGGCCAAAGACGGCTGCGTATAAGCCTTCACACCAGGAAAGGGGAACATAAGCGGGGCAGACAGGTCAAAACTCCATTCTCCACCCAAGCGAAGGACGGGATCCCGTACTGGCCGGAAAACGGCAGGGACTGCGACCCCCCAACCCGATCGGATAGGATGGGTATACCCAATGCAGTTTATTTAGGGCAGACGAAAGGCCATGAGCTTCTTCGACTCGGAGATCGTTCAAGAAGAAGCCAAGCAGCTGTTTCAGGACTTCCAAAACCTGATGCGACTTGGCGAGCGCTACGGCCAATTCGACCGGGAAGGCAAAAAAATCTTCATCGAGCGAATGGAAGAATTGCTGGAGCGGCAGCGCATTTTCATGAAGCGGCTGGAGCTCTCCGACGACTTTATGGCTCAGATGACCATCAAACAACTGCAAACCCAGCTTGGGGGGTTTGGGCTCACCCTCAGCCAAATGTTCGACCAAATGCACCAAACCCTAGAGCGCATGAAAGCCGAGGCCGACGCCGAGCGCTAACCTTGCTGGTGACCCCTCAGAACGAAAAGGGATCATGTCCTCCTCCCGCCAGACCCGCAGCCAAAAACTGATCCTGGAAGTCTTGAAGCAGAGCTTGCGGCCCCTCTCGGCCCAAGAGATCTTCCTGGAGTTGCGCAATGCCAACCATAGCGTTGGCTTGGCCACGGTCTACCGGGCTTTGGAGGCTCTGCGCAACGAGGGCAAGCTGCAAGCGGTCAACTTGGGAGATCAGCAGACCTACTATCAGGTTTTGCCCAGCAACGGCCACAACCGCCATCACCTCATTTGCACCGAATGTCGGCGGGTGGTGCCTCTGCCGGATTGCCCAGTGGGAGACCTGGAGGAGCAGCTTGCCAGCCGCTACCAATTTGTCATCGAGTACCATGTGCTTGACTTCTACGGCATCTGCGCCGAATGCCGTGGGGAGAGCAGATCCAACCCTGGCTCACGGCGATCCTCTTGCCTTGAGGCCAAACCGCAATGATGAACTATCTCTGGACGCTGTTAATCGGATTGGCGGGCGCCCTGATTGCAGTCAAGCTGAGGCTGCCGGCAGGAGCTTTGGTGGGTTCGATGGTAGCAGTGGGTTTGGTCAATGTTTGGGGAGCGATCCCGATCCCCACTCCCCCAGCCGGGATCCGCTTTGTCATGCAGGTGGTGCTGGGCATTCTTTTGGGCAGCAAGCTCACCGCCGATACGCTGTTGGCCTTGAAAGATCTGTGGCGACCGGCCCTGCTCTGTACGGTGATTGCGGTGGGCACGGGAGTTTTGTCGGGGTACTTGATCTCCCGTTGGCTGGGGATCGAGCGCCTGACCGCCATCTTGGGCACCGCTCCGGGAGGCATTTCGGACATGAGCCTGATAGCCCTGGACATGGGGGCGCAAGCCAGCACGGTGGTGGTCATGCACCTGGCCCGCCTGATCAGCGTCATCGTGGTCGTCCCCTGGCTGGTACGGCTGCTGATCCAGCCGGGCACCAGCTAGGAACATCCCTAGAGCAGAGACATGGGGTGGGCTAGACTAAGGAGCGATACAGAACTTAACAACTCAACCTCCGCCTTGGAACTTTTCCCTTCTTCACTCACCTGCCATGGCGACGCTGCGGGATCCCCTTGGAGCGCTGCCCTCTGTTCTAACGTCTCCTCTGGCCAAGGCGATTGGTGGCCCCTGCAACTGTATTGGCAGGGGGAGGCAGATCCGCTACAGCCTGAGTTGGTGCAGGTGGATCCTGTGTTGCGCTTGCTGCTTTTGGGGGATGGCTTGACCACCCGCACTCTGGCTGCCTTGACCCAAGAGCCGATTCAGGCCCATCTGCTCGACACGGGCCGGGTCGAGCTGCTGGCAGAGCAGAGCGCCGCCCCCCAGTCCATGCAACGGCTGACCAAGGATCTGGCGCGGCTGGGATCCCCCTTGCTGCGGCGGCGGGTTTGGCTGTGTGGAGCAACCTCTCAGCAGCCCTTGCTCTATGCCACCTCTTGGTGGAACTCCGACCATCTGGCCCAATACTTGCCCCATCCCGATTTGCCCATTGGCCAAAATCTGATTCAAGAAAAACTGGAGACCTTTCGCGAAGTGCGTCGCCTCTACTATGGCGAAGCCGAGCCAGTTGCCCGGCTGCTCAACTGTCGCGGCCCTTTTTGGGCTAGGCATTATCTTTTGCTGCACCGAGGCCAGCCTTTGACTGTTATTTACGAAGTTTTTTCTTCCCGCCTACAGGCCAGGGTCTTGTCGGGCTAGGGCGACATCCAGCGGCGCACGGCTGCGGTGACTGCGGCTGCCACACCCGGATCCGACTGGGCGCTGGCAGAGATGCGGTGATAGTCCTCTGGGGTCAGTTGATGGGCGGCGATGATCTTGGCGGCTGCGGTTTCAAACTGTTGTTCAATTTGCCGACGTTCCTCGCTGCCCTTGGCCTGCTGCAGGCGAGTTTGGGTGGCCGCCAGAAGGGGCTGCACCGCCAGCAGAGCGCGGGCGAAGCGGTCGACCTGCTCTGGGGAAGGCTTCAAGAAGTCTTCAGAAGGGGCGGCTGGGGCCGAGATCCTCCTTTCCGAGGCGTTGCCCGTCTCGGATGTCTGGGGGACGGTGGCCAGGGAGGGATCCGCGTTGCCGGACAACTGAGGGGCGCCAACAACAGCCGTTTTGCCGGCCACATCCAAACCTTGGGCCGGGATGCGAGCATTCCAAAGGGCCAAGCTTGCCAAACAGAGAGCAGCTCCGCTCAAGACAGCGCTCAAGAGGGCCAGCCAACCGGCAGGGGCCACGGTCGGCTGCGGCACCGGCAAAGGAGAAGGCTGGAGGCTGAGATCGTAGGCCCGGCGCTGCCGGCTGTCGCTGAGGACGCGGTAGGCCTGTTGGAGCTGAAGAAACTCTCGCTGGGCCAATTGCCGCAACCCCTCGGGGAGATCGGCAGGCAGACGATCCGGATGAATCTCGCGCACCCGCCGGCGGTAGACGGCTTTGATCTCCTCCAGGCTGGCTTGGGGAGAAAGCCCCAACTGTTGGTAGTAGGTGGGGAAAACAGACGGAGTAGACATGGAAGACTCAGCTAGAAAACCATCGCCTCGGCAAGTGGGGATCCCTCTCTGTCGCCCAGCATATCCTCCCCGTTTCGGGAAAGCTGCTGGCCCATGCGTGGGGGCTTGCGGACAGGCTTTCCAGGGATGATTCTGGGATCCAGAACAACTTTCTCAAGGGATCCCTGTTTAGAAGCCCCAGAAGCGAGGGGATATGGTCTCAGAGCGCCCACCCTGGCAGCAGCGGCATCGACCGGAGCGGCGGCTGAGCAGGTGCAGCGGCAGACCCACCCGCCTGGCGCGGGATCTCCTCACCGGCTGGAGCTGATGCCGCGCCATACCCGACGCGATTGCGATGGGGATCGGGTAGAGGTGGGCCCACAGTTGAACATCTGGGCGGGCGTTTGCAAGTACGAGCTGAAGAACTTGCACGATCCGGAGTTGCAATGGCTGGCCGCCGAGCTGGGCTGCTGGCTGCAGGTTTCGGTCGAGAAGAAGGTATAGCGGTTAATCCAAGTAGGCGCTCAGCTCCTGCTCCAGGGTGGGCAACTGCACCTCTCCTCGTTCCAGCTCCTCTAGGTCTTGCAGTTGCCTGCGCAGGCGGGCAATCCGCTCTCGTAGATACTCTTTGATGCCCTTGGGCCCCAGGCTGAGGCAACTGCGGCAGATCTCGCCGTAGATTTGGCCGCGGTCGTTATAGACCACCGCCAGCAACACCTGCTGCCCCTTTTTTGGGATAGGGGCGGCCCATCCACCGCAGACGATGCAGGGCACCCGGCCATTGCCCCCGTAAATGCTGCGTTCCCAGACAACTCTCACGCGCGGCCTCACTGCAACTTTCGCCCACCAGCATAAAAACTCAGGGGGATCCCTTGCCACCCCGGAGCGCTCGCCAACTCCCCTCTCCCTTTGGGAGAGGGGTCGGGGGTGAGGGTTGAAAAGGGATCCCTAAAGTCTAGGTGCCAGGCGAGGTGGGCCGAGAGCGATCGATGGTGCGATAGGTGAGGCTGGCCGCTACCTCCAGAGCTTTGGCGGCGTCGCGGAAGTAAAATCCCAGCTCCTCATCCTTTTCGGTGCGGTTGGGTTTATTGAACTTGGCCTTGAACTGCACATTGCAATACATGGCCAACCCCACCAAAACCTCCGACAAACCGTGCTGGTTGATCAGCCGCTCCACATCTGTAAGCAGGCTTTTGATTAGGGCATCGGCTACCGGTTCTGGCAAACTGTCCAGGTCGTGCATCGGGTTTCCTCAGCAAACGAGATGGAGAGCCGGTGGGTCTGGGATCCCGGCTCAACTTCTCCTGATTTTCCTGCATCTTTTTGGGAATGCCCAATCCTGTCGCTAACGCTGCTGCCCCTGCCGGAGCCCCAGGGTAACAACTGGAGGGCTCCCTGGCCGCCTGCTCCAGGCGACGGGCAAGCTCTTTGGAGCCGGGATGCCGCACGCGGTTCAGGTGAAGCAAATAGGCGTACGGCGCATCTGTTTTTGGAGCTTCCCCGCAAGGGACAATGCGAAAATAGGCCAAGCGCAGCGTAGAGTCCAGGTTTGGAGTGGAGCCATGCCGGTAGCTTCTGAATATGCCTTTCCCTTCGAGCACCACCAGAAGTTTTCCCTGGATAACCCCACCATCTCTAGCCCCGGCGTTTCCAAACGGGAATACGTGGCCAGCAGGGTGTTGCAGGGCATGCTCAGCAATCCCCAAACTGCCATTGGCAATCTCTCGCCTGAGCAGCGACAGGCTTTGGTCTACACGGCAGTGTTGTTGGCAGATGAGCTTTTGGCCGCCCTTAGTGCCCAGTGAGGGCTCCCGGCAAGGCTCAGGGCTGACCCAGCCACAGACCGCTAAACCCAAGGGTAAGCAGCGTCAGGGGCAGGCCAAAGCGGAGATGTTCCCCGAACGTTAACACATACCCCTTTCTAGCTGCCGCTTCGACGGTAATTAAATTGGCCACTGCCCCAAACAGAGTCAAGTTACCGGCCAGCGTAGAGCCGGCAGACAGCAACAGCCAGGCCGTCTTTCCCTGCAGCGGGAGCAGCGACTGCAGCAGCAGCACCGCCGGCACGTTGGAGATGAGGTTGGACAAGAGGGCGACAGCGGCCAGCAGCGCCAACGGGGATCCCGCCACCTGCTCCGCCCAGGGCCCCAGACTCGTTCCCCAGCCGGCCAGCAGCTCTCGGGTTGCCCGTGTCAGGATAAACAGCCCGGAGAACATCACCAGCAAGTTCCAGTCCACCTGCCCCAAAAACCGCTCCGGCTTCAGCCGGCGGGTAATCAGCAGCAAGGCCGCCGCCACCAGGGCCGACTCCGCTAGGGGCAGGCCGGCCACAAAGGACCCAAACAGGCCCGCTGTAATGGCCACGCTCTTGCGCAACAGGGGGGGATAGAGGCGCAGCGGCGTCCAAGGCACCTGGGCGAAGGGCTGCAGCGAGCGCACCTCGGGGTAGTAGAGCCACAGCAGCCCCACCTCCAACAGCAGCCCCACCACGGCAATCGGGGTCATCTGGGCGGCAAACTCCAGGTAGCCGATCCCGGAGAAGGAGCCGATGAGGATGTTCTGCGGGTTGCCGCTCAGGGTGGCTACAGACCCTAGGTTGGTGGCCGCCGCCAAGCCCAAGAGGTAAGGAATAGGGTTCAGCCCCAGCACGGCTGTCACCTGCAACGTGAGGGGGGTAAACACCAGTGCCAGGGTATCGTTGAGGAGAAAGGCCGAGAGCAGCCCGCTGCCGAACACCAGCATGAGCAAAAGGCCAAAGGGACTGCGGCTAACCCGAATCAGGCCCAGCAAAGCTAGCTGGAAGGCGCCGCCCTGGGACAAGCTGGCGTTCACCACCATCATGCTGAGGAGAAAGACAATCGTGGTCGCGTCGATGGCTGCCCAAGCCTCCAGCAGCGGCACTGTTCCTAGGGCAATCAGCAAAGCGGATCCCGCCAGGGCAATCGTGGCCCGGTTCATGCGCAGCCTGGGCAGGGATCCCAGCCCCAGCCCGACATAGCTCAGGAGCAGCACCAGCCAAGACAGCGCTTGTTGCACCTGCCAGCCTCTTAGCCACCCCTAGAACTCGTAGCCAAATAGGCGCGGATCCGCCGGCTGCAAGTCCAGATCCGCCAGGCCGTATTCCGCCCAGCGGCGATCCACCAGACGGGCCACTTGCGGATCCGGGGCAAGCGGTTGCCGCCAGGGGGTGTCGGTTTCCGGGGGGATCTTGGTGGTGGCATCGATCCCCATCTTGCCCCCCAGACCCCGTTTTTCGGTGGCAAAGTCCAGGGCGTCAAAGGGGTTGTCCGGCAGAATAAACACATCCCGCTGCGGATCCACCCGCGAACACAGGCACCAGAGCACCTGCCGCGGATCCCGCACGTTGATGTCCTTGTCCACCACGATGACGAACTTGGTGTAGCTAAACTGGGGCAAGGCGCTCCAAAAAGCCAGGGCCGCCCGCCGCGCCTGGCCGGGATAGGCCTTGTCGATGGACAGAATCGCCACCTTGTAGCCCAAGCCCTCCATGGGCAAAAAGAAATCCACGATCTCCGGCACCTGCTGCCGCAGAATGGGGGTGTAAATGCGGTTCAGGGCCAGCGCCATCATGTCGTTTTCTTTGGGAGGCTTGCCGCTGAAGGTGGTGAGGTAGATGGGATCGCGGCGGTGGGTGAGGCAGTGGAAGCGGATGAGCGGAGCTTGCTCGTTGCGAGGGCCGTAGTAGCCGATGTGATCCCCGGCAGGGCCGTCGGGGGCCACCTCCCCTGGCGTGATGGTGCCCTCCAGAACAATCTCGGCGTGGGCCGGCACCTCCAGATCCACCGTCTTGCAGCGGGCCAGGTGTAACCCTTCGCCGGCGTAGAGGCCGGCAAACAGCCACTCCGACAGATCCACCGGCAGGGGCGTAGCCGCCGCCAGGATCACGGCGGGATCCACCCCGATGGCCACTGCCACTTCCAGCTTCCGGCCCAGGGCCGCCGCCTTGCGCAAATGCCGGGTGGCCCCCCGCACCGACAGCCACTGCACCGTCATCGTGTTGCGGCTCTGGAGCTGCAGGCGGTACACCCCCACATTGGGAATGCCATTTTCCGGGTCTTTGGTAACCATCAGCCCCAAGGTCAGCACCCGCCCGGCATCGCCGGGATAGACCCGCAGCAGGGGCAGTTGGGTGAGATCCACCGCCTCACCCAGCAGCACCACCTGCTGACAGGGGGGGAAGAGATCCCGGCTGGGTCGAGCTTGGAAGACTCGGAACAGCGCCTGCCCCAGCTCCAGGGCCTGGGCAAAATTTTTGGGCGGGCGCGGCTGGTAGAGCAAGGCCAGTTTTTTCCCCAGCTCCTCCAGCTCCCGCGGCTGCTCCATCCCCAGCGCCCAGCAGATGCGCTCCACCGTGCCCAAAACGTTGATCAGCAGGGGCATCGAGGATCCCTTCACCCGCTCAAACAGCAGCGCCGGCCCCCCGCAGGCCAAGAGGCGATCGGCGATCTCGGCAATTTCCAGGTCGGGATCTACTTCTGCTGAAATGCGGCGAAGCTGGCCACGGGACTCCAGCAGGGCGATGAAACGGCGCAGATCTCTGGGCATGAAGGGAGCACTCGCGGGGATGAGGATCTCGCTAACTTACTTGTCGCGGCTGAGGGCCAGGCCGCTCATGAAAGGCTTTTGCAGGGCAATGAACACCACCAGCGGCGGAATACTGGCGATGATCGCCCCCAGCATCATGGGGCCATAGGAGGCGGAACTATCCAGGTTGAGCAGGGATTGCAGCCCCACCTGCACCACCTGCCGCTCCCGGCCTTGCACGATCAAGCGGGGCCACAGGTACATATTCCAAGCGTAGACGAAGTGAATCACCGCCTGGGCTCCGATGGCGTTCCAGCTCAGGGGGATCAGCACCTGGGTGAGAAACTGCAGCGGGTTGGCCCCGTCCAGTTGAGCCGCCTCCGCCAGCTCGCGGGGGATGTTGGAAAAATGTTGGCGAAACAAAAACGTCGAGGTGGCGCTGGCCAGAAAGGGCACGATCAGGGCGTAGTAGGTGGATCCCCAGCCCAGGTTGGTGACCAGCCGCAGCAGAGCGATGATCAGAATTTCTGTGGGCATCATCAGGGTAATGAGCACAAAGCCGAAGGCCAGCCCCTTGCCCGGAAAGCGAAAGTAGACAAAGGCCAGCCCCGCCAATAGTGACAAAACCGTTTTGCCCACCGTGATGGCCGTGGCCACGATGGCGCTGTTGACCATGTAATGGCCTAGGTGACGCGCCACCATCACCTGCTGCCAGTTAAAGGCCAACGAGGAGCCAAAGGTCAATTGATAGCGAAATACCTCGGCATTGTTTTGGGTGCTCACGATCAGCGCATACAGCACCGGAAACCCCAGCGCCAAACAGGCCAGCCACAGGCCTAGGTGAACATACCAGCGCTCCGGGATCCAGCGCCGCCAGGACAAGGGAGAAGCCTTTTGGCGCACGGGGCTGGGCTGGGCGGCTAGCGACTGCGGATCCTGCAACAGTTGAGCCATGACACCTCCAGGCAGGGGACGCTTTTGCCCTCTCTGTTGAGGATAATTCGTCAGGGTTAACCCCAGGCTAAAAAGGCCGATCTGACCTGGGTTTCCAGCTTGGCGGGTACTTTTACCGACAAGAGGAAAGGGGTAGAGTAGAACAGCAGTGTCTAGAAGAGGATCCCATGACCCGAGGCTTTGGTCCCTTCGGCAAAATCCAAGAAGCCCTCAAGAAGGCCCAAGAGGTGCGCGACGGCGCTCAAAGGCTGCAAAAAGAGCTAGAAGAAATGGAGATCGTCGGCGAGGCCGGCAATGGGCTAGTGAAGGTGACAGTGAACGGCAACCAGGAGCCCCTCAAGGTCTCTCTGGATCCCCAAGTGCTCCAGGAGCCGGTGGATGTGGTGGAGGACTTGCTCCTGACGGCGATGGTGAACGCCTACACTCAGTCCGCCGAGACGATGCGCAAGCGCATGGAGGAGCTGACCGGAAACATCAGCCTGCCGGGGTTGGGGTTGGGCTGATCCCGGCCAGCCTGGCTTCCTATGTACACTCGCCCTTTGGCTCGCCTGATCGAGGAGCTGCAGCGCCTGCCCGGCATTGGCTCCAAAACAGCTCAGCGCCTGGCCTTGCACTTGCTCAACCGGCCTGCTGGCGAGGTCGAGGCCCTGGCCAAAGCCCTGCTGGAGGCTAAGCAAACCGTTAAGCATTGCTCCATCTGTTTTAACTGGTCGGCGGAGGATCCCTGCGAGATCTGTCGCTCGCCGCAGAGGGATCCGTCGACCTGGTGCGTAGTGGCCGATGTCAAGGATCTCATCGCCATGGAGCGCACCCGCGAGTTCAAGGGCCTTTACCACGTTTTGGGGGGTCTGATCTCGCCCATGAACGGGATCGGGGCCGAGCAGTTGCGCATCCGCGAGCTGGTGGCCCGGGTGGCGCGGGAGAAGCCCCAAGAGCTGATCTTCGCCCTCAGCCCTAGCGTGGAGGGGGAGGTCACTATGCACGTGGTTAAAGATTACCTGAAGCCGGTTGCCCCCGGCCTGCGCATGACCCGTCTGGCCTTTGGCCTGCCCATGGGATCCGAGTTGGAGTATGCCGACGAGGTTACCCTGGCCCGTGCCCTAGAAGCGCGGCAGGAGTTTTAGGCCCAGGTAACTGCGGGCTGGGCTTGCCCAGAGCAAGGTGTCCAACCCTGAAGTTGTTGCTAAGGTGAGGACCACGGGTCTTGTCATGGGATCCCGGCACTTACCTGAGGTCAAGAAAGTTCAACCAGCAACGCGGAGAGGGCAGCGATGGCGGATACGGCACAAACTCACCTCAGCTCAGGCACCGTCCAGGGGCTGGACTATGTAGTTCTGGGAGTGGCCTCTTGCTTCCAACGGGATGAGGACGGTCGCCTCAGGGAGGTGTTGGTGGCCGAGCCGGTTCCCGCCGCCGCCCTGGATTGCCTGGCCCAAGAGCGCCGCAGCACTTCCTACTGCCTTCTCTACGCCACTACTTACGCAGAAGTTGTCGACAACGGGATCCCGACTTTGCCCGCCGATGTTTTCCCGCCAGGGGTGGTGCTGGGAGAAGATTTTGTGGAGCGGCTACAAGCGGCGGCCCGTACGTACCGCAGCAAGCCCCAATTTCGTCACATCCCTCTGCACCAGGTCTGCACGCCAGAGAGGGGGGTGTTCAAGCTCCATTTCAGCGCTGAGCCGCGGCGGATTCTCAATGCGGCAATGGAAGTGAGGGATGCCGACAACATCAAGCAGCACCCCCACACCCATCAGCATTTCTAAGCCCGCTAGCAGCTATCGCTACCACATCCCTGTTGCCGAAACTAGGCAAATACATCGAGTCCCACCTTAGGGCCTACCCTTGGAAGAGCAGTTTACAGTGGCTGATACATTTACGCTGAACACTGCTGAGCATTACTGCTCAGCGGTGAAGCGATAGCATTCTGTCCGTTTCCGTTGTCACTACGCGACGCTGA
>NZ_JBSSDI010000042.1:0-19953 GCF_054060575.1 Thermostichus sp. MS-CIW-15
AACTCTTTGCCGCAAATCCAAAGAATGAGTCGGCATTCCTTTCTCTCCTTCCTCTTGAATACCTGTACCCTATTTTAAATTAAAAGGCTGTATCTTTTGTGTCCTTCAGAATTTTAGAGCTGCTCCCGCCTCAGCCTAGCCGGGCGAGATGAAGTATTGACATACTCCCCAGCCCTTTGGGGCGGGGATCCTAGCTCCCCTCTGTCCCCCCGTATACGGGGGGTTTGGGGGTTCGGGGGAGAACGTCAACAGTCTGGTGAAGCAGAGACTTTGAGCAAGGGCAGCTCCCGTCCACAACCTGGCAGTTCCTTCCGGGAACAGCTTGGAAGGGGGCCATGTATTGGGCGGGCGCTTTTCCTTAAGGGTGGGGCAGGGCTAAGATAGCGGGAAAGGTTTCGTTACCTGTCGGCCCATGCCCCTTGCCTCTGAGACCGAGTCCTCGCAGCAAGCTCCGGCAACACCTGAGCCTTCTCGGGTGCCAGATCCGGAGTTTCCCTACGAGGTCGAGATGAGCTTGATGGAGCATCTGGAGGAGTTGCGTAGCCGCCTCTTGGCCAGTGTCATTGCGGTGGCCCTGTGTATCGTCGCCTGTTTTCTGGTGGTGAACCGCATCGTCGCCCTGCTGGAGGTGCCCGCTCAGGGGGTGACCTTCTTGCAACTGGCGCCGGGCGAGTATTTTTTCGTCTCTATGAAAGTGGCGGCATATTCGGGGCTGCTCTTGGCCACGCCCTTTGTGCTCTACCAAATTGCCCGCTTCGTCTTGCCAGGGCTGAGCGTCAAGGAGCGCAAGCTGTTGGGGCCGGTGGTGCTCGGATCCAGCCTTTTGTTTGTGGCTGGCTTGGTCTTTGCCTACTACCTCCTCATTCCGGCGGCGCTCAACTTCTTCATTCGCTATGGGGAAGGGGTGGTGGATCAGGCCTGGTCCATCGACCGCTACTTTGAGTTTGTGCTGCTGCTGATGTTCAGCACTGGCTTGGCCTTTCAGGTGCCGATTTTGCAGGCGCTGCTGGGAGCTTTGGGCCTGGTAACTGCTGAGCAGATGTTCAAGGGTTGGCGCTATGTTGTCCTAGGTTCGGTGGTGGCGGGGGCCATTCTCACCCCTTCCACGGATCCCCTCACCCAGAGCCTCCTGGCTGGCGCGGTAACGTTCCTGTACTTGTTTGGCATTCTCCTGGTGAAGCTGCTTGGCAAATGACCCAAGGCCGCAGACCTTGATTCTGCCAGCGGGGTCTCCGGCCCGGGAAAGAGAAACGCCAATGGATAAACTCTACCTTCTCACCAAGTTGCTCAGCGGCAACAGTCGGGACTGCAGCCCTGGCTAGCGCCGGGGTTCCGGCATCCACCCCCATCGGCAAGAGACGGCTCCACCGCCAGCGGGGGGAGAGCGGGCCCGGCCCGCCTTGAACTGGAAGGGATCCCGGCCAATTTTCCCGGGCAGGGTATTTCAACGGCGGATTGGCCCGCCTCACTATGCCAGCGTACCGCTCGCCAGCCCACCAGGGACGAGAGGCCTGTTCGCAAGCCCTGGGGGGGTTGGTGCGGTTGTCAGAAGAGGCGGTTTTGGTGCCTGCTGTAGCCTCTGGGCCAGCGAGGGCAAACGGCGGCTCGCTGCGCTGCTGAGCTCTTCTCAAAGGGAGGTTTGGCCGATGGGCAAAGAGAAATTGGCTTTTGACCAACCAGTCTTCTAAAGTTCTATGGTTGCTTGGACTTTTCTCCCGAAGACAAATCCTTATCCTCCCAAAACCTACGATCCTGCTTACCCAGTCGGCAGCTACTGGGACAGCACAATACCAGATTCCAGTTGGCGACATCCGGCGCCTCTGCAAGGGCAGGTTGAGGCCGAGGTGGCCATCATAGGAGGAGGATTGACGGGGCTATCGACGGCCCTGCACCTGGCCCGCGATCACGGCATTTCGGCTTGCCTGCTGGAGGCGGGATCCCTGGGCTGGGGCGCCTCCGGGCGCAACGGCGGCTTCTGCGGAGTGGGGGCGAGCTACCTCACCCATGCCCAAATGGTGCGGCGGGTAGGCCTGGCGGAGACGGAGCGCTACTACCGGGATCAGCGGCAGGCGGTGGAGACCGTGCAAGAGCTGGCCGCTGCCGAGGGCTTTTCCCTGGATGCCCAGGGAGAAGGTTGGTACGCAGTAGCCCACCGCCCCAGCGCTTGGCGGGAGTTGGAGGCCGAATACCAGATCTACGCCCAGGTGGCCGGCTACCCAGTTCAGCTCCTCAGCCCCAAAGAGCTGCGGGAACGGGGCTTCGACAGCCGCGAGAACCACGGCGCCCTCCACATCGGGGTGGGGTTTGGCCTCAACCCCCTCAAGCTTGCCCAAGGGCTGGCCCAGGCCGCCCAGAAATGGGGAGCGCAATTGCACAGCGCCAGCCGGGTCGTTGCCTGGGAAAAGGTTGGCTCCCGCCACCTTTGCCATACGCCCGGGGGAACGGTGCGGGCACGGCACCTGGTCATCGCCACCAATGGCTACACGCCGGCCAACCTCTACCCCCAATTGGCCGGATCCCTGTTGCCGGTGCTTTCCAACATTCTGGTCACCCGGCCTCTGACGCCGGCAGAGCGAAGGGCTCAGGGATGGTGGGATCCGACGCCGATCTACGACACGCGACGGCTGCTGTTCTACTACCGTCTCCTGCCGGATGGGCGCTTGCTGTTTGGGGGGCGGGACGGCACCTGCGATGCCCCAAGGGAACGCCAGCGCCTGCGGGCCTGGATGGCGCGGCAGCTCTACCGCCTCTTTCCCGCCTGGGAGGGGGTGGAGATCGAGTACGCCTGGAACGGCTTGGTTTGCCTCTCCCGCCAGCTTCACCCCCACATCGGCCCTTCGCCGACGGATCCCAGCCTCTGGTACGGCCTGGCCTACCACGGCAGCGGCGTGGCCACAGGGGTGTGGGCAGGCAAAATCCTGGCCCAGGAGATCGCCGGCATCCGACCCCAAATTAGCGCCCTCTTCCGCCAGCCACCGCGCCTTTTCCCTTTCCCCTGGCTGCGGCTTCACTACCTGCGGCTGGGGTATCTTTGGTGGCAGTTGACAGACGGATAGTTCCTTCAGGTGTGCGGGAGAGCCCCCTATTCGCTGCAGAAGTCCTGTCGTAATCTAGTCCTAGTTCGGCCTTGCCTTGGCCTCTCGCCATTGCCCGTCGTTCCTTGCTGAGGTACCCAGTGCTGCCCACAGCTTGTTATCGGCCTGATCAGGACTCGGTCATTCTAGAGGGTCCCTCTGTTTCCCAGATCCCACCGACAGCCTGCCGCCGCCGACGGCTCTCCCCAGGGGGGCAGCGGCTGGGGCTTGCTCTGCTGCTGAGCCTGCCCACCATGTTTTTGCCCTGGCCCGCTTTTGCCCAGATCGCCAGCTCCTTGCTCAATCCTCTGGTGGCCGCCTGGATTCGCTCTGAGGTGCAGCAGGTGGACAACTTGCGGGTGCAGATCGCCGGTTCCGACGCCCAGATTTTGAACGGCCAGATCCCCCAGGCCCAGGTGTCGGGAGACAACCTCATCTATCAGGGATTCCAGGTCAGCCACCTGCGGCTGCAGGGCCAGGATATTCGCCTCAATGTAGGGGAAGCCATCCAGGGACGTAGTCCCCTGCGGCTGTTGGCCCCCGTGCCGGTGCAGGTGAGCTTGCGCCTCACCGAAGACGATCTCAACCGCAGCCTTCAGGCTCCCCTCATCCAGTCCCAACTGGCCCAGGCGCAGGTGCAACTGCCCTTTGGAGGTCAAGCGGTGCCCTTCTTGATCCGCCAGCCCCAGGTCACCTTGCAGCAAAATCGGCTGCGCATCCAGGCCCAATTGGTTACTCCCGAGGGGGTGGAGGTGCCGGTTACGGTGCTAACTGGGCTACAGGCTCAGGGTCCCAACCAGTTGCGGCTGGTCAATCCCCTGTGGGTGAGCGAAGGGCAGGAGATCCCCATCCCCGGCCTGGCGGATTTTCCCATCCAGTTGGATCCAGGCGTGCGCATCGATCGCCTGGAGTTGCAGCCTGGCCAAATCCTCTACGAGGGCATGTTGGTCATCTACCCGGAGGCGGCGGCAGTGCCGCAGGGGTAGCGGGTTGTCGCCAGGGCTCGACCACTTGAGCTTGCCTTTGGGCGGTGCCAGCGGGATCTGCGGTGGCCAAGTTGTGATCGGGATCAAACCCAAGGTTGGGCTGCTGGGCGAGAATCCCTCTAGCCGTTGCCAAGCGGTCGCGGAGGGGTGGTGTATTGAGGTGAGTTCATGGCTTGGGGATCGCCGCCGCTACAACCCAGTGTTAGGCCCCTGCTCTTGGGGACTCTGCCGCTAATCCTGTCGCTGGTGTTGCTGGGGGGATGTTCCAGCGACGCCTTCTCCACGGTGCCCCTGGATGGGACGGCTGCCGGCACACGCACAGCCACGCCCCCCGGGCGAACTTTCTCCGATATTCCGCCCGGCCGGGATCCCCTTCTGAAGCACCTTTGGGCCAGCTTTGTGATCACGTCTGAGCAGTTGCAATCTGCCCGCAAGGCTCCCATCTCTCTCCATCCGCAGGCTCTCCTTCCCTGCACCGACTGCGAGAGCTTGGCAGAGCAGCTGGGATCCCTGCTCCCCACCCCCTCCTCCCGCGCCTTGGGCACCTATCGGCCTGACCAGCTCACACTCTCTTTCCGAGTTGAGCCCCACAAGACGTTTACCCGCCTCAGCGGCAGCTTTCACCTGGATACCACCACGCCCCTAGTTCACCCTGGCGAGGGGGTGCGCCTGGTGGTACAGCAGGCCTTCTGGGGGGACAAGGCCCTGGAGCCGCTGCCGCCCCCCCAGGACTTCTATGCCCGCCAGATGACTCAGGGTCGGTTCGAGGAGCGCACGTGGAGTTTCCCCTTCTCCCTCCCGGAGGCCGACGCCCCTGACCCCTCGCCGTCTCTACGGCTGCAGGTTGTCCTCACCTCCCCCATCCCGCCCGATTCTGCCCCTTTTCAGCGGGGCAGGCCGCTGCCTCCCCCCACGAGCCGGCTGTATCATGGGGTCACTTGGTCGGGCATGCCAACTTGGGAGCAGCTTCTGGCCTATCGCCAGGCCATTGGCCAGCCCCCCGCCTGGGCAGCGGTGGAGCACCTCTGGGATCCGCGCCAGGATTTTCCCCAGCCCCTGGCCAATCGCCTGCGGGAGAGCGGCTCCGTTCCCTACCTACGCCTGCGGCTGCAGCCGGCCCACCTCTCTTCCCTGGCTGCGGGCGAACAGGATGAGACCTTGCGCTCTTGGGCTCGGGGCATCCAGCGCTTTGCTACCCCGATTATCCTGGCCGTAGCTGTCGGGGACGGGGATACAGAGCTGCAACGACGGGCCTACCGTCACCTGATACAAACCCTGCGCTCTGAGGCCAATTTGCTCTGGGTTTTAGAGCTGGAGGGAGCGGATAACGAGGCAGCGTCTGCCTGGGCCGCCTTGCCAGGGGTGGACTGGCTGAGCCTGGAGGTGAAGGGGGATCCCGAGACCTTTGAAGCGTTGTACCGTCGCCTTGTGGCCTTTAACCCCCAGTTGCCCCTGATCCTCAGCGGGCCGTCTCCCGACGCAGAAGCTGCCCAGCCCTTTTTGGAAGGCTTGCAAGCCGGGCGGTGGCTCCAGGTGATTGGCTGGAGCTGGGCCCTGGGCCCGCAGGGGATCCCGCCCGCGGCGGCGACAAACTGGCAGCAGCGTCTGCACCAGGGGGATCCCCCCCTCTGGCTGGGAGAAATGCGGGTGCAGCCTCCGCCCAGCCCTTCCCCTTCGCCCAAGCCCTGAGAAAAGCGCTTTGGCTGGAAAAACCCTCCCAAAACAGCGGATAATAGGCCAACCCACTGCTTTTTCTTTCGGTCTTCCCAGAATTGTGGCCCTGACCTGCCCACCACCGTCGCGCTTTGCCCAAGCCATCCAGCGGGGGGAATTTTTGCTCACGGCTGAGATCACCCCCCCCAAGGGATCCGACACCAGCACCCTGCTCTCTCTGGCCCAGCAGCTCAAGGGCCGGGTGCATGCCGTCAACATCACGGACTCCAACCGCGCCATGGCCCGCATGAGCCCCCTGGCCGCCTCGCTGCTGTTGCAGCAGGCGGGCGTTGAACCCATCCTGCAGCTGGCCTGCCGGGATCGCAACCGCCTGGCTCTGCAGGGGGATCTGTTGGGGGCCTCAGCGCTCGGCCTGCGCAACGTGCTGGCCCTCACCGGGGATCCCATCCAGGTGGGGGATTGCCCCGATGCCCGCCCAGTCTTTGACCTGGAATCGGTGCGTCTGCTGCAGCTTATCCAACGCCTCAACAACGGCCTCGACTGCAACGGCAAGCCCCTCCCCGACGGCGGCACCTGTCTGTTCCCGGGGGCAGCCGTAGAGCCGCAATCCCCCAGCTTTTCCGGCCTGGAGCGGCGCTTCCACCGCAAGCTGGAGAACGGAGCCCAGTTTTTCCAAAGCCAGATGGTGACCGACTTCGAGCAACTGGAGCGCTTCATGGACAAGCTGGGCCGCCCCGCCGGCAAGCCCATCCTGGCGGGCATCTTCCTGCTCAAATCCGCCAAAAACGCCCTCTTCATCAACCGCAACTTGCCGGGGGTGCAGATCCCGGACGCCATTATCCAGCGGCTGGCCGATGCCCCCGATCCCCTCGAAGAAGGGATCCGCATTGCTGCCGAACAGGTGCGCCAGGCCCGCCAGATCTGTCACGGCGTGCACCTGATGGCCGTCAAGGCCGAACACCTCATCCCGCACATCCTGGACGAGGCCGGGATCCCGCCCCTGAGCAGCTAGCTCAACACCTGCTCCAAGCCGTAGACCAGCCCCTTGAGCTGCAGCACCTTGCGAATGCCCAGGATCACTCCCGGCATGAAGGCCATCCGATCCGTGATGTCGTGTCTCAAGGTCAACGTCTGCCCCATGCCGCCGAAGATCACCTCCTGGTGGGCAATAAGCCCCGGCAGGCGAACGCTGTGGATGGGGATGTTGGGGCCGGGGATCCCTCCCCGCGAGCCGGGGATCAGCTCCTTTTCTTCCACCTCAGGCGGGTTAAAAGCTTTGCCCAGTTGTCCCAGCCGCTGCGCCGTCTGCAGAGCCGTGCCGCTGGGGGCATCGACCTTGCGGTTGTGGTGCAGCTCGACAATCTCCACGTGATCGAAATATTGGGCCGCCTGCAGCGCCATCTGCTGCAGCAGGATCATGCCGATGGCAAAGTTGGGCGCAATTAGACAGCCCACACCGGACTTATCCGCCAGATCCCTCAGCCGCTCCACCTGCTCCGGCGTCAGGCCCGTCGTCCCCACCACCGGCCGCACCCCAAACGCAATGGCCGAGCGGACGTTTTCATACACAGAGCGCGGATGGGTGAAATCCACCATGACGCCTCGGGCGCTCCGCTGCGACAGCCGCAGCAACTGGCCCGCCAGGTCGTCGGTAATCTCGACTCCCAGGGATCCCAGGCCCAACACCTCGCCAATGTCCGAGCCCAACTGGGAACGGGCCACCGCCCCCACCAACTTCATGTCGGGGGTTTGGGCCACCGCCCGCACCACCTCCCGCCCCATCTTGCCCAGGGCTCCCACCACCAAGACCGGGATGGGCTCAGAAGCCGCCGTCCCCTCCCCAATGGCGGCGCCCTCTTCTCGTCTTTTTTGCTCGACTGCTGTGGTCACCACCTGCCCCCTTGCCTAACCTAGCGCCGGATCCCCGAGCGGAGCCTCACAATTTCACCTCGATGTCCACCCCTGCCGGCAGATCCAGCTTCATCAAAGCATCGATGGTTTTGGAAGAGGGGGAGTAGATGTCGATAATGCGGCGGTGGGTGCGAACTTCAAAATGTTCCCGCGAATCCTTGTCCGTGTGGGGGGAACGCAGCACACAGTAGAGGCGACGCCGCGTCGGCAAAGGGATCGGGCCAACTGGCACAGCCTCCGTGCGGCGGGCCGTGTCCACGATTTTGTTGCAGGAAGTATCCAGTAGCCGATGGTCGTAGGCCTTTAGGCGGATACGAATTTTCTGTTGGGTCAAGGTAGCCATAGTCGGAGAGAAGGTAGGGTGTACTCAAAAAAATGGCAGGGATCGAGCTTGCCTGGAGTGACCAGCGCCCAATCCCTGCCAAGAGAAAGCCGCTTACTTCAGGATCTTAGAGACCACACCGGCCCCTACGGTACGACCGCCCTCACGAATGGCAAAGCGCATCCCTTGCTCGATGGCGATGGGCTGGATCAGCTCTACCGTCATCCTGACGCGGTCGCCGGGCATCACCATCTCCGGCTTAGAGCCGTCGTCAGCCGTGAAGGAAGTGATGGTGCCGGTGACGTCGGTGGTACGCACGTAGAACTGAGGACGATAGCCGGCAAAGAAGGGGGTGTGACGTCCGCCCTCTTCCTTCTTGAGGACGTAAACCTCCGACTCGAACTGGGTGTGAGGAGTGATGGTCTTGGGCTTGGCCAGCACCATGCCCCGCTCCACCTCGTTCTTCTGAATACCCCGCAACAACACACCCACGTTGTCGCCGGCAATCCCCTCGTCCAGCGTCTTCTGGAACATCTCTAGACCGGTAACGGTGGTGGAACGGGTTTCTCGCAATCCCACCAGCTCCACGGTTTCGCCAACTTTGATGCGGCCCCGCTCGATCCGGCCCGTCGCCACCGTGCCGCGACCGGTGATCGAGAAGACATCTTCCACTGCCATCAGGAAGGGCTTGTCCACATCCCGCTCCGGCGTTGGAATGTAGGAGTCTACCGCATCCATCAGCTCGTAGATCTTGTCCACCCAGGGATCCTCACCCCGCTGGGTTTTGGGGTTGGCCTGCATCCTTTCCAGAGCCTTGAGAGCGGATCCTCTGATGATGGGGATTTCGTCGCCGGGGAAGTCGTACTTGGAGAGGAGCTCCCGTATCTCCAGCTCCACCAGCTCCAGCAGCTCCTCGTCGTCCACCATGTCCACCTTGTTGAGGAAGACCACCAAGCTGGGTACCCCCACCTGACGGGCCAACAGGATGTGCTCCCGCGTCTGCGGCATCGGCCCATCGGCCGCCGAGACCACCAGGATGGCCCCATCCATCTGGGCCGCGCCCGTGATCATGTTTTTCACGTAGTCGGCGTGGCCGGGGCAGTCCACGTGGGCGTAGTGACGCTTCTCCGTCTGGTACTCCACGTGGGCAGTGTTGATAGTGATACCGCGGGCTCTCTCCTCTGGCGCTGCGTCAATCTCGTCGTAGCGCTTGGGCGCCGCTTGGCCGAGGGCAGCCAAGGTCATGGTAATGGCGGCGGTCAACGTCGTCTTACCATGGTCCACGTGGCCAATGGTGCCAACATTAACGTGGGGTTTGGTGCGTTCGAACTTAGGGCGTGCCATGAATCCTCACTTCCTTTTTCAGTTAGCTACGTTTCCTTTGCTTTTGGCAATGATGGCTTCCGCGATATTGCGAGGAACTTCCTCGTAGTGGCTGAACTCCATCGTAAAGATGCCCCGCCCTTGGGTTTTGGAGCGGATGTCGGTGGCATATCCAAACATCTCCGCCAAGGGAACCTTGGCATTGACCTTGGAGATGCCGCCCTCTGTACTCATCCCCTCCATCTGGCCGCGACGGGCGTTGATGTCTCCGATAACATCCCCGACGAAGGCTTCGGGAACTTCCACCTCCACCTTCATCATCGGCTCCAGCAGGACGGGGTTGGCTCTGCGAGCAGCCTCCTTCAACGCCATCGAGCCGGCGATCTTGAAGGCCATTTCGCTGGAGTCCACCTCGTGGTAGGAGCCGTCCACCAGCGTGACGCGAATATCGATCAAAGGATAGCCAGCCAAGACGCCGGACTCGCAGGCTTCGCGGATCCCTTGCTCGGCAGGCGGAATGTACTCTTTGGGGATGACACCACCCACAATTTTGGAGACAAACTCGAACCCCGTGCCCGGCTCTGCCGGCTCCAGGTCGATGACCACATGGCCGTACTGGCCGCGGCCGCCAGTCTGGCGGATGAACTTCCCTTCCACGCGGCTAACTGGCTTGCGGATGGTTTCGCGGTAGGCCACTTGGGGGTTGCCCACGTTGGCTTCTACGTTGAACTCCCGCAGCATGCGATCCACCAGAATCTCCAGGTGGAGCTCGCCCATGCCGGAGATGATGGTTTGGTTGGTCTCCGGATCCACCGAGACGCGGAAGGTGGGATCCTCCTTGGCCAGGGCCTGCAGCGCTTTGGAGAGTTTGTCGATATCGGCTTTGGTCTTGGGCTCGACAGCCACCGAGATTACCGGCTCGGGGATATATAGGGACTCCAGGATCACCGGCGCGTTTTCGTCGCAGAGGGTGTCCCCAGTGGTGGTATCTTTCAGGCCCAACACAGCCCCCAGATCGCCTGCCCGCAGCTCATCTACATCCAGACGCTCGTCCGCCTTGAGCACCACTAGGCGGGAGATGCGCTCCTTTTTGTTCTTGGTGGAGTTGAGCACATAGGTGCCCTTGGTTAGCACCCCAGAGTAAACGCGGATAAAGGTGAGGTCTCCGTACTTGTCGCTCATCAGCTTGAAGGCCAGGGCGGAGAAGGGCTCATCGTCGCTGGCTTTGCGCGACACCTCCGACCCATCCGGCAATACCCCCTTGATGGCGGGAATATCGATGGGAGAGGGAAGGTAGTCCACCACCGCGTCCAGCAGCATCTGCACACCCTTGTTCTTGAAGGCAGAGCCGCACAGCATGGGCACAATTTGGCCGCTGATGGTGCCTTTGCGCAGACCAGCCATTAGGTCGGCTTCGCTCAGATCCTCCTCGGCAAAGTACTTCTCCATCAGGGCCTCGTCGGTCTCGGCCACTGCTTCCACCAGCTTGGCCCGGTATTCCGCCACCAGATCCTTCATCTCCTCCGGGATGGGGGCAGGGCGAATGTCCTTGCCGATCTCATCCATGTAGATATTGGCCTGCAAGCGCACCAGATCGACGATGCCGCGGAACTCGTCTTCCGCCCCGATGGGCAGTTGGATCGGCACGGCGTTGGCTTTGAGGCGCTCCCGGATCTGGTTATAAACCTTGAGGAAATTGGCCCCCATGCGATCCATTTTGTTGACAAAGGCAATGCGGGGCACATTGTAACGATTGGCCTGCCGCCAGACGGTTTCCGACTGCGGCTGCACGCCCCCTACCGAGTCGAAGACGGCGATCACCCCGTCCAGCACCCGCATCGAGCGCTCCACCTCGATGGTGAAGTCCACGTGCCCTGGCGTGTCGATGATGTTGATGGTGTATTCCGGCGCGCCGGCGAGAGGTTGGGAGGGGTTTTTCGGATCCCGCTTGGTCCAACGGGTAGTGATGGCCGCGGCCGTGATGGTGATGCCCCGCTCCCGTTCCTGAGCCATCCAGTCGGTTACCGTGGTTCCCTCGTGAACCTCGCCAAGCTTATGCACCAGACCGGAATAGAAGAGGATCCGTTCTGTGGTCGTGGTCTTGCCAGCATCGATGTGGGCCGCGATACCAATATTTCGAACTCGTTCCAGGGGAACTGTGCGTGCCACGTTAACCTCCCAATCCTCGTCGCCCTGCGACTCGGGCAAACTAAAAAAACCTTTACAATTCTAGTCTTTTTTGCCCCTTCTCCTCCAGATCCAGCCCAGCTCTCGGCAAATGGGAAGGGATCCCAACAACATCCTCCTTTGCTCGGCCAGCGGGGTTCAGTAGCGGTAGTGGGCAAAGGCTTTGTTGGCTTCGGCCATGCGATGGACTTCCTCTCGCCGGCGGATGGCGTTGCCGGTTTCGTTGGCCGCATCTATAATCTCATTGGCTAACTTGGCAGACATAGTGCGGCCTGGACGGGTGCGGGAAAAGGTGACTAGCCAGCGCAGCGCCAATGAGGTTCCTCGCTCCGCTCTGACCTCCACAGGCACCTGATAGGTGGCGCCGCCCACCCGCCGCGCTTTCACCTCCACCAAGGGGGTGGCGTTGCGAACGGCATTTTCCAGTACGGGCAGCGGATCCTGGCCGGTGCGCTCTCGCACAATCTCTAGAGCGTCGTAGAGGATCCTGGCGGCAAGAGAAGCCTTGCCCCTCATCATCAACTTGTGGATCAGCATGGTAACCAAACGGCTCCCGTACTTGGGATCTGGAGGCACGTCACGGCGAGGAGCACGGTTGCGGCGAGACATAGGAGCTGTAGAACTTGAAGGCAGGATGACGTCCAGAGGGAAACTATTTCTTCTTGCCAGCGGCGGCTGGGGCTTGGCCGGGCTTAGGCCGTTTTGCCCCGTATTTGGAGCGGCCTTGCTTGCGGTCTTTCACTCCTGCGGCGTCGAGCGTGCCCCGAATAATGTGATAGCGCACGCCGGGCAAGTCCTTGACCCTTCCGCCGCGAATCATGACCACCGAGTGCTCTTGTAGGTTGTGGCCAATGCCGGGGATGTAAGCAGTAACTTCAAAGCCAGAGGTGAGGCGAACCCGCGCCACCTTCCGCAAAGCTGAGTTGGGCTTCTTGGGCGTTGTCGTGTACACTCGGGTGCAAACTCCCCGCCGCTGAGGACATCCTTTCAGGGCAGGGGCCTTGGTCTTGCGAACAGCAGCCTTGCGCTCTTCGCGAATGAGTTGCTGAATGGTGGGCATGGGTTGGCTGAGAAGATCGCTACTCAATTATCCGGCAGTAGTAAATCCTAGCAAGGCGGGATCCCGGCGTCAACTTAAGGGATCAGCTTCTGGGCTGGTGGCTTGGCTGAGTGAGAATTTCAGCATCCTTGTTCCCCTCAGCTAGCCTAGAGGAGCTTCTGCACACCAGAAGGAACTCGCGAAAGGCGATGGGCTGGATGGATTGGTGGATTTTGCTCCCTTGTCCGCTCTGCCAGCGCCCGGCTAAGGCTGTGTTTTGTCCAGACTGTCAAAGGCGGCTGCAGGCGGAGCGGCTCGACTCTTGGCCGGTCACCACTTCGCCTTGGCCGCTTTATGCTTGGGGGATCCACCGGGGAGCGCTGCGCCGGGCCATCTATTGCCTGAAATATGAAGGACAGCGGCGCATTGGCGCGGTTTTGGGGGAATGGCTGGGATCCCGCTGGCTGGAGAGCCGACAGAAGCGTTCGGGATCCCAGGGAAGCCATGACCTGCTGTCTCGCCACGACTATACGGTGGTGCCCATCCCTCTGCATGCGGAGCGGCTGCGGCAGCGGGGCTACAACCAGGCGGCTTTGATCAGCCAAGCTTTTTGCGAGCGGACGGGTCTAAGACATTTACCTGACGCTCTGGTGCGGGTGCGGGCCACAGCGGCCCAACATGAGCTCAACCCCCTGCAACGCCAGCAGAACTTGGCAGGCGCCTTTGCTCTCAAGCGCGCTCCCGCCACGCCGGTGCTACTGGTGGATGACATCTACACCACCGGCTCCACCGTCCAAGCGGCGCAGCAGGTCTTGGTCGCTGCCGGGATCCCGGTGGCCGGGGTGATCGTCGTGGCCCAGGCGCAGCAAGCTGCCGACCGTTCCACCCTGCCCTGGCAGCTCCGACGGCGTGGCCAGGCTTGACTATCGGGCCTGTTGCAGGGCTGCCTGCCGGGGATCCACGTTGAGGAACACGGTGGCATCCCCCTCGACGCGGATGATGCGCAGAGGGGGCAGCGAGTCCGTCGGGTTTTGGATGCGCTCCTGGAGTTTTTCGTAAAACAACAGATCCGCCAGTTGTGCGTTTTCCGCTGCCGCTTGTCCTTTCAGCTCAATGGCCCGCTGGTTGGCTGCCGCCAGGATCAACAGCCGCTCGGTTTCCTTTTGCTGAATTTGTGCCCGCACTGCTGCTGTTTGTGCCGTAATCGAGGCCACCTGTTTGCGTTCAATGGAATCTCGCAGAGCTTGTGGAAAATCGGGGTTGCCCAGGAAGAGGCCTTCTACCTGGATCAAGGGCAGGGCTTGACCATCGCGGTTGACGGTGGGCATCTCTTGGCGGATCAAGTCCAGGGCCCGTTGTTCGATGGCCGTGCGCTGGCTTTTGCGGTAGAAATCCTCGGAATCGAAAGAGGCGGAGATATCGCGGATCTTGGAGCGCACCACCGGCACCACCACTGTCGAAAGATAGTTCTCGCCGATGGTGGCGTGCAGCTCGTCCAAAGTGGCGAGGTTGGGCTTGAGGGCAATGGCCACATCGATGGCAAAAGCCTGCCCGTCGGCGGTGTTGACCGTGATGGCATTGCTGATGGCGTTGGCCGAGTTGGGGTCATTGGTAAACTCCCAAACGCGGGTGAGCACGCTGTAGGTGATCGGCGTCTCGATCCCTGGAATCCGGAAGATGACCCCCGGCAATTCTACCCGCCCCTTTTGCAGCCCGGAAAAGGTATTGAACACTACAGTGGCATGTCCGGGCAAAGTGACGTACAGGCAAGCGCGGAGCACTCCCAGGGCCGCCAAGACGGCGATCCCTCCTACGGTTAACCAACCCACTCTGCTTTGGGGTGCTTCTCCTGTTGGATACATGGCGGCTCCTCGTGGAAAGAGGATGAAAAAGTGCTGGTTGCTATTTGGTAACCAGAGTTTCCAGGCGGGATCCCAGTACCGCGGCTTTGACCACCTCTAGGTACTGCGGATTTTGGGTGAGGGCCTGTGCTTTGGCTCTCAATTGACCGGCTTCTGCCTCCGCTTGAGAAATGATGGCGCGGGCATCTTGGCGGGCCTGCTCGATCTCAAATTGCTTTTGCGCCAGTTGATTTTCGGCAATGGTTTTTGCTTCAATAGCGGCTACAAAATCGGGATCGAAATCCACATCCCGCAGCAGAAAGTCCAAAACTTCGATGCCGTATTCCTTCAGCAAAAGGGCCACTCGTTCGCGAATTTGTCCTTGAAGCAGCGGGCGCTCGGTGGAATAGAGAGCTTGGGCGGAAAAGCCGCTGGTCTCGTTCAAGATGACCGACCGGACAATGGGGGCAATGCGATCCAAGTAGTTCTCTCCCAGTTGGGTATAGACCTTGGGAGGATCCACAATGCGAAATTGCAGCGTCGCTTCAGCCGCAATCTGCTGCCCATCCTGAGAAAGGGCCACCAGCCGCGGTGCGTAGGCGGTCGGGTCGTTGTCTTTCCAGGTCAGAGCTTGGGTTTTCACATCAAAGATGACTGTGCGAGAGACAAAGGGCGGCACCCAATGGAGACCAGGCTGCAAAGCCATCGGGCTCACCCCCCCTCCCCAGGTGAACACCACCATATTTTCTCCATTGCCCACCAGTCGCAGCGGCCTGCCCATCGCCACTAGGATCAATACGGCTCCGGCAAGGGTGGCCTTGGGCAACCAGCGACCAACTCGCCTCTCCCAACCTTCTGCTCGCATCTCCCCATCTCCTGCGCATGCAGCCATTCTCGCGGCTGTGGGGAAATGAGGCCGAGAAATCGCCGCTATCTTTTAAGTTTTCTCCAGGGATCCCGCGAGAGATCCCGCGCTTGCTCGCCCACTGTTCTCAACGATGTCGAGAACTCTACAAAGTTCACAAAAGATCACTTCATACTTTGCAAAGACCCGTGACGGACAGGCGAAAAGGGAAGAAGATTAAGACATAATAAAGATTTGGGTTGCCGTTCATGCTACCTACTGTCAACTACGAGCGGCGAGACATCCAGGTGCCACCCTCGTGCATTCCCGCCGCCGCCCAGGCCTTGATCCGGCAGGGGGTATCCATCTGCTGGCGGGAAGAGAGCCTGTCTGCCCTAATTCGTCTCGGATCCAAAGGCGCCGCCGACCGGGCCGCCATTTTGCTGGTGGAAATGAGCCTCATGGGCCAACCGGAAGAGCTAAAAAACTGGCTGGAGATGTGCTGGCAACTGCCCGCTTGTCTCAGGGAACCGCTGCAGGTGTAGGATAAAGGATCACTGCAGTTCAAGAGCCTGCCTCGTCGAGGAGAAACTGGCTGCCGTAGCCGGTAACGATGCGGGTTCCATCTTTGAGGATATGGATTTCCACCTGGTCGCTGGCCCAATTAAGTTGGTTTTCCAGGGCAGGGTTAAAGACATGTACCCGCTGGTTGCGGGAAGAGACCAGCGAGTGGGGGGAGCGAATGGCCTGGGATTGCAGGTAGGGCCCGTCCACCAAAATATCCAGCTCTTGCAGCAGCTCCTGGGCGCCGGGAGGAGCCTGGGGGGATCGCAACTCTTCCAGCGTGAATCCACTGAAGGCCATCACCGTCAGCCCTTTCGCTTTCAGGAGCCGCGCCAAGCTGGCCAGGGCAGGAACCTGCCAGAAGGGCTCCCCTCCCGAGAAGGTCACCCCCTCGTTTCTGGGGTTGCTGAGGATTTGCTCGGCCAGGTCGGTGATCTTCACCAGTTGGTTGACCTCAAACGGCCAAGAAGTAGGGTTGAAGCAGCCCGGGCACTCTCGCAGGCAGCCCTGCACCCAGACCACAGCGCGCCGGCCCGGCCCATTGACTTCCGAGTCGTCTACATAGCCCATCAGGTTAAGATAGCCTCTCGGGATCCGCGCCTGAAAGTCCAGCGCTATCTTTGCCTTGGACATGGGTCACCTGCTGCAAAACGGCTTTGAGACTACTCTTAGCCTAGTGAGAAGCCGAACGCGAAAGCTGTAATCTTATAGTCAAATTAATGGAGATGTCTCCAAAGCGCTCCGCGCCGCTGACGCCCCCAACCCCTCTCCCTCTGGGAGAGGGGAGTTAGGGATCGACGAAGCAACCATTTCGTTAGTCAGGTAGGCTGCTGGTGGAAAAGAAAGATTCTAGCTGATCATCGCGCTAGGCGCTATCCCTCCCCACGGTATAGACGGTGGGGTATCCCCCGCCTTCAGATGAAGCCAGGAGCCCCGGGCAGACTTTTCGGGATCCGGTACTCCACCATGAGCCCTGCTGCTCCTAGCTTTGCAGCAAAGTGTCTCGTATCTCGCCCGGGTAACGTGCCACCTTCCACCGCCAGCGACCGAACGCGCCATGGGCATTGACGGCTTGCACCCACTCGTCCAGATAGCGCCGCTTCACCCGGTCTAGTTCGGTGTCCTGTCCCTTTGTTTCCAGAATGAGCATGTCGCCGTTGGCCAGGCGCACAAGAAAATCTGGCCGATACTTCCGCACCACGCCGCGATACAGGTACAGGACTTCGAAGCCCAGATGGTCGTTCTTCGCCCAGGCGCTCACGGCACTGCTATTGTCCAATACGAAAGCATCCGACGCCTCCCACGTGCTGTCGTAGACGCAGACGTTGATGTGCGACTTGCGCGTGCGTTCACAAGGTTTGCTGGTGTACCAGGTGCGCATTTGGCCCGTCGAGCGGATCGGGTGGTCGCGATCGAAGACTGGCACAAGTTTCTCAGTGTTCTCCTGCCGCACCGCCTCGCAGACATGTTGCACAACTCGTGACAGGTTGAGGGTGATGATCAGCCGACGGCGCAGTTCGTCCTGATAAAAAAGAGGTGGGGAGATCAAAATCCGGTCAGAGCGAATGAACTGCTCGACAATCCGCACCAACTGCGCCAGCAAGATTTCGCGACTGCCTCTCCAGCTTTGCCTTACCTGATCGAACACATTGCGGGCAGTTTCGAAGATGATGCGCTGCGTGCGAAACTCTCGCGCCAACTTCTCCAGTTCGATACGGCTGATCTGGTTTACGTCGGGCTTGCCTTCGAGAATTGGTGCCAGTTCTGCCACTTGCGGCGTCTGAGCCGCGTCTAGTTCCAATGGCTGCACCTTTGACCAATCGAGAGTCAACGTTGGCTGAAGTAAGCGCTCGATGCGCACCACATTCGGCCAGCGGATCTCAAACTCCGCTTTGGCCGGGTCCGGTTCTACGGCGGTCTTGGGCGTTGGCGGGGGCGGCGGGCCATCTCCGCTATCCTCGTGCGGCAAGAAAGTAAAAGGCACGCCGAAGATATTGACGTATTCGGGCTCAAGCAGCCCCGTTTGTGGGTTGATCTCGTAGGATGTGCGGCGCAGGCCCCGGCCCACGACCTGCTCGCACAGAAGTTGGGAAGTGAAGGCCCGCAGCCCCATAATGTGCGTCACCGTCTTGGCATCCCAGCCCTCACTGAGCATCCCAACGGAAATGACGTTCTGGATTTTCTCGCCGGGCTGCCCCACCTGGCCCACCGTATCTACGATCTTTCGCAAACGTTCCGCCTGCTCTGCTTTGGTCAGCCGGCATTCGACCGGTACGTCCTCCTCTTCTCCATCATCGGCCTCGTCTGAAGCTTCCACCACTGCAGTGGACTCTTCCTTTGCCTCAGCCTCTTCTAGCACCTTCGAGTCGATGTGCAAGATTCCCTCCGAGTTACACAGCTCGTCAATGGGAATGCGCCGTGATTCGAAGGCGTGCTTGACCCGCGCTGCCGTCTCAGTGCGGTTACAGACAGTGATCATCACAGGCGGCGTGGGCAGGTCGGCTGCTTTCCAGGCCTTCCACGTCTCCCGCCAGTCGTAGCCCAGCAGGTAGTAGGCGTTCAGCACCAGATCCGGCAGCAGCTCTTCGGGATTGGCGCGTCGGTTGAGGTCGTCTTTCACCTCCGGGTCGTTGTAGATGTGGTATAGACGGGACTTGTAGGTTTTGGCATTGGGCACAGCGTCGTCACGCACTACAACGCGCGGGGTCTTGACCAGCCCCGATTCGATGGCGTCGTTCAGCCCGAAGTCGCTGACGATCCAGCCAAAGAGCGCCTCTTCACTGCTCTTCTTTCCCGAGGGCGCGAAGGGGGTGGCGGAGAAGTCGTAACAGGTGAGAATGCCGCGCGAACGGTGCAGCCGATCCAGGCCTCCAACCCACACCGTCGCTTCTTGGGCGCTGTCTTTTAAATCACGCTGGCGCAGGTACTTGCCTTCGGCTTCCCAGTTGACGCGCCAGGCGTGGTGCGCCTCGTCGTTGATGACCAGCAGGTTGTGCGCGTTGGCCATCTCGCCCAGCACCTCGCGCGTATAGGCTTCATCGCTCTTCGCGCCGCGTTTGTCCACGCTCTTCCGCTTTTTGATCTGCTCTTCGCTCTCCCAGGCCAGGGCATGCCAGTTGCGGACCAGCACCCGCCCCTGCCGCAGCTTGTCGAGCAGCGTGGACGGCACAATGTCGAACGCTTCGTAATAGTTACCGGCGCCCGCGGGCTCCAGCACCGCCAGCCGTTTCTTGACCGTCAGACCGGGGGCAACGACCAGCACGTTCTTCGAAAAGCGGGCATCTTGGGGGTTGGCCACTTTGTTAAGGATGTGCCAGGCAATCACCATCGCCATGACGATGGTCTTGCCCGTGCCGGTGGCCATCTTGCAGCACCGCCGATCAAAGTCCCCGCCGTCTCCCGGGATCTCAATGCCCACCCGCTCGGCAGCAGGCGCCTCGGTCAGCCAAATGAGCGTCTCGACGGCTTCCAATTGACAGAAGAAAAAGCGACGTCTGTCGAACTCCTCCGGGTCATGCCAGTGCGCCAAGAGCCGCCTGGTGATGCTGGTGATCCCGGGATAGCCTGCCTCGCGCCAGGCTTTGACGCGCGGGCGGATCTGGTTGACAAGCGGGATTTCAACGAAGATGCCCGGATCGTCGAAAGATTTGGAACCGGGAGTCGCTACCACGTAACCCGCTGGCCGCCGCCCTTCAACCAGTTCGAACGTACGCGTCTCGCGATCGTAGCGCCAGTGCTTCTTCGGCTCCTCGTAGGGAGAGTTGATGATCAAGCGGTCAATGGTAGTCCGGGCCATCGCTTTCCTCGCATTCTGTTGCTGCGCTGATCTGTTCCTTCGCCCAGTGGCACATCCGGGCAACCACGCTCGTCAGATCATCGTCAGAGGCGAGCGTGATTTCCAAATCGTCGTAGCGGAAGGCGACGGCAAAAGGGTTCAGCCGGCGCAGTTGGCTTTCCGTGACTGGCAGCGTCACGCCGCGATTCGCTAACAGGCGCGCCAGCTTGACCAGATCGTGTGTGCGCTCGAACTCGATCTGTTGCAGGAACAAGACCGCCTTGAGCGATTTCTCCACCGCCTGCTGGGCGTGGAAATAAGTACAGCCTTTTAATTTAAAATAGGGTACAGGTATTCAAGAGGAAGGAGAGAAAGGAATGCCGACTCATTCTTTGGATTTGCGGCAAAGAGTT
>NZ_JBSSDI010000043.1:0-19637 GCF_054060575.1 Thermostichus sp. MS-CIW-15
CAGCCGATAAACACGAATCTGTCGCGCTTGAGCCAGTCGTCGACGATGTCGAACCATCCTCGCTCCTGGCGCGCGCGCCCTACTGCGATGGTCATAGGACAATTTTCTCCAGAAAAAGACAACCAACCAAAAATGCAGTGCAGCACCGCCCCCAGCATTTCTGAGCGGCACCGCCCTTCTATCTTACGAAAAATTAATAAATTGCAACACTTCTCAGGATGAGGCTCTGCCCCAGCTTGGCCGGCACAGGGATCCCTTGTGTTTTAGGATGGGAAGGGTTTTGCCGGGATCCGCTTGCCTCAGCAGGACGAGGGTCATCGCAACACGGAGGGCATTGTGGTGCAAGCCAGGATTTTGTTTGCAGCGGCGGAGGCTGCCCCCATTGCCAAGGTGGGGGGTATGGCGGATGTGGTGGGATCCCTGCCCGTCGTTTTGCGCAAGCTGGGGCAGGATGTGCGCATCATCATGCCCCTGTACGGGTTTCTCTGGGACAAGTTCGGCCCGGAACCGGGGCAATACCCCCGCTCCAAGGATCCCATCTGGTCTAAACAGGTCATGGGGCAGGTGGCCGATATTTACGAAAGCGTTTTGCCCGGCACCGATGTGCCCCTCTACTTGGTCAGCCACTATTGTTTTGCTCCCCACCGCATCTACTACGGCGAGGACGAGTTCTGGCGCTTTACTTTTTTTGCCAACGCCGTGGCTGAATTTGCCTGGACCTACTACCCTTGGAAACCCAACATCATCCACTGCCACGACTGGCACACCGGCATGATCCCGGCCTGGATGCACCAGGCTCCCGATATCGGCACCGTCTTTACCATCCACAACCTGGCCTATCAGGGGCCTTGGCGTTGGCAACTGGAACGCATGACCTGGCTGCCCTGGTATTTTTCCGCCCACAACACCATGGCTGCCGGGATCCTCTACGCCGACCAAGTGAATACGGTTTCGCCCACCTACGCCCTGGAGATCCGCACCAGCCTCCATGGAGAGGGCCTCCAGGATCTGCTGGCCTGGAAAGGGGAGCGCCTGCGGGGGATCCTGAACGGCATCGACACCGAGAAGTTCGATCCCCGCACCGATCCCGCTCTCGAGGCCAACTTCAGCATCGACGACCTCAGCGGCCGGGCGGTGAACAAGGCGGCGCTCCAGTCTCGCTTGGGTTTGACCGTTAACCCCGACGTGTTCTTGATGGGCATGGTAGCGCGTTTGGTGGAACAAAAGGGGATCGATCTGCTTATCCAAACCCTGGATCGCTTTTTGGCCTATAGCGATTCACAATTTGTCTTGCTGGGCAGCGGGGAAGCCTACTACGAGGGGCGGATCCGGGAGATGGCCGAGCGGCACCCGGGCAGAATGGCCTATCAACAGGGTTACCAGCCGCAACTGGCTCAGTTGATCTATGGAGGAGCAGACGTCTTTTTGATGCCCAGCCGCTTTGAGCCCTGTGGCATCAGCCAGATGATCGCCATGCGCTACGGCTGTGTGCCCATTGCCCGCCGCACGGGAGGGCTGGTGGATACGGTCAGCCATCACATTCCCAGCAAGGGGATCGGTACGGGCTACTGCTTTGATCGCTACGAAGCCCTGGACTTCTACACCTGCTTGGCGCGGGCTTGGGAGGCCTTTCAGCACAAAGACACTTGGCAGGCGCTGCAAAAGCGGGGCATGGCCACCGACTTCAGTTGGCAGCGCTCGGCGCTGGAATACTTGCGCCTGTACGAGCTGATTATGAACTTGCCGCTGAGGCCGGAAAAGACCTCCTCTGAGAATCAGCCCGCCCCCACTTAGCTCTACTCCGTCCAAACAGCCAGCCTCCCAGCAACTTCTGGCTGAGGGGATCCCTGAGCTGCGGCGGAGGCACCCAGAGTGAGATAAAGTAGAACGGGTTAACGAGGTTTTGAGGACTGCCTGCCAATGTTCGGACGACGTCCCGCTGTTATTGGCCAAGGTCGGCGCCAAGACGCCACTGTCCAAGGGCTCAACTTTCTGCGCCGTTCTTGGGCGCGGTTGGCTTTCGGCTTGTTGCTTGGCCTTGTCCTGGGCGTCGGCTCGACTCTCTGGGCCACGGCTCAAGAGCTGCCCCCTGGCCAGCAGCTCATTCCCAACCCGCAGCAGTTTCGGGCCCTAGAACAGCCCAACAATGCCCTCAGCGTGTTGCGGGCTGAACAACTGGCCGCCGAAGCCGATGCCGCCATCCAAGCGCAAAACTACGACCGGGCCATCGAGCTGCTGCAACAGGTGTTCAACGCCTACAACCAGCGCTCCAACTACCACCAAGATCTCTCCCGGGCTTTTGCCGGGATCCAAAACCGCATCTCCGAAGAGCAGCGGGAGCTGGCCCGCGTTGCCGCCCAGGCCCGAGATGAGGCTGCCTACGACCTGGCCGTGGTCTATCGGGCTGCCGGGCGCCCCGAGGAGGCCGTAGCCTGGCTGATTCAGGTCATCAAGAGCCAGACCCCAACCCGGGAGCTAGGCACCCAGGCCTACCAGCAGCTTCTGGAGATCGGCTTCGTCAGCACCCCCTTCCCCTAGCGCTCCTCTCCCAGATGCCGGTAGAAAGCCAGCGCTGTTTGCCCGTAGGCCCGCTGGTCAAAGCGCAGCAGGGATCCCACCTGGTCGGGCAGCTCGTGGCTGCTGCGGTGCTCGACGATCAAAGTTCCGCCTGGCTTGAGGAGGGGCGGGATCAGCGGCAGCAGGGGGGCATACAGACCCGCCTCGTAGGGGGGAGCAAAGTAGACGTAATCAAAGGGATCCAAACCCAAGCCGCGGCTGAGCAGCTTGCGGGCATCTCCCTGGATGACCTGGAAAGATTGCCCCGGCTGCGCCACCTTGGCCCAGTTGGCTCGGATGATGCGACAGGCAGGGGCGGCGATCTCGATCCCGGCCACAAAGGCCGCCCCATGGCACAGGGCCTCTGCCCCCACTGTGCCGGCTCCACAGCAGAGATCCAGCCAGCGACAGCCCTCCACCTGCCCCCGCAAGATGTTGAACAGGGCCTGCCTCACCCGCCCAGGGGTGGGTCGAGTGCCCAGGCCGGCAGGCGTCTGCAGCGCTCGTTTGCCGCTGATACGCAGGCCCATTAGTGTTAGGGGGAGGGAGTCGGTGTAGGCAACTGGCCGGTTAACCCGCTGCGCTGGGCGGCACGATCCCGTTCCATCTGGATCTGCTCCACCAAAGCTTCAGGCAACTGGGCAGCAGCCTGCAGGGCTTGGTCGAAAAGGGGAACTGCCTCCCGGTCTTGGCCCTTGGCAACCAAAATTTGCGCCTTGAGGTAGTAGAGCTCAGGGTTGTTGCAGGAAGCAGCAATGGCCCGCTCCACCGCCTCCAGCGCCTCGTCAAAGCGTTTCATATCCCGATAGGCCAGGGCTTGGCCGCGGTAGGACAAATAGTCAGGCGCTGCCAGGCGAAATTGATTCAACGCTTTCTCCCGATAGGTCAGCAGCAAATCCATATAGCCGTTGAGGAGATTCAGCTCTGGGTCGCTGCTGTCCACGGCCTGGGCGGCCCGGATGGACGCAAACAATTGATTGAGGGTGGGCAATGCCTTGGGCAGCCCGATCACCACCCCCTCCCGCACCACAGTGTTGGCCGCCTCTAGCCCATAGCCCACGCCCTCATACAGGTTGCCGCGCAAGGGATCCGTCTTTTTCAGCTCGGCAGCCACTTGTCGGGTTTGGGTGGCCAACTGGGCAAAAGCATCCAGATCCCCCTCCTGGTAGGCCAGCGCCGCCAACAGGGCATAGACCATTGGCTCGTCGGGGGAAGCTTTCTTGGCTATTTCCAGCTTCTCTCGGCTCTGGGTGTAGCGGCCTGCGCAGAAAAACTCCTCAAACGCCGCAGCCACCTCAGGGCTGATGGGGCGGGCATTGGCCCCGCTGCGAAAAGGATCCTGCGCCCAAACCGGCAAGGCGGATCCCCACACCCAACACAGGATCCCTGCGAGCTTGGCCCCTCTGCCGAACTTGTCGCTTCTCATCCCCTGGCCTCAGCACCCACTACGAACTTTTAGCGAATCGACGCGTCCTTGACCTGCTCTTCAGCGCAGCATTTGCGCAATCGCAGCAATGGCTGCGTCCTGAACCAACTCATTGGTCTCGTGGGCCAGGAGAGCGTGCAAGGGATCCAGGGCGCGCGGATCCCCGATTTGGCCGAGGGCGCGGGCTGCCGCCTCCCGCACCGCCGGTTCGCCGTCAGAAAGCTTGGTCAGCAAAGCCGGCACCGCCTCAACTGCACGCATTTGACCCAACTGATAGATGGTTTGCAGTTGGGCCTCAAGAGGGGTTGTCGCAGCTGTAGGAACAGAGCCGTACACAGAGATGCCAGGAGAGTAGCCGTAGGAGCCCCGGCCCGCCATGGCGATGGCCGAAAGGGCCTGCAACGCCTCTAGGGCATGATACCGCTCTGCCTCGTTCATATGCGGCAATTGGGCCACCAGGTTGTCAAAGGCTTGCTGTACAGGGTCAGCAGCCGCAGCCTGTTGGACAATGCGAGCAAGGTTTTGGTCGGCCCGCATCTGTTGCCAAGACTGGAGCATCGCCAAGCCGGCAACCACCAAAGCAGCATCGGCCAAAACAGCCAGCAGTGCCATCCCGCCCCAAATCTTGCTGCGACGGCTGAGCTTTCGCATCTGCTTATCCAGGTAGACGAAAGCCTGGTGCTGCCGCTCCCAAAAGTCAGGGGCCACCTGCAGAGTTTGGGCGCTCAGATCAGGAGACAGAAGGTTTTCCTCGCGGGCCACCTCCAAGCTTTGCAGCCTCTGGTTTAGGCGAGAAAAGTGTTTCGTCCAGAGCCAAGTAAACATCAGATCCCATCCTCTCTCCGAGCCTGCCAATGGAGCCAAATCTCCCTGACACAGCAATCTAGGGACTCGTGCTTGCATCCGTTAAGCGACAGGATAACAAAAGCCTCGGCCCCCCACCACCCGCTCTCGAGCGAAAAAGCGCAGCGCGGAAGCAAGCCATGGCTGCGGTGAAGCGCTCGGTGGTGACCCCCCCATAGACAGCCGCCCGCACCTTAGGCAGGCGGGAGCATAATCCGCTCCGAAAGACCTAGGAACACCGGGTACTGAGCACAGCCGAGCACCGTTCAGCGCTGCATCGAGATCGTCATCCTTCTCTAAGCGATCTTTCTGGCAACGAAGCAATTTTCGGCCCGGCGGCATTTCCCGCCGGAGCAGCATCGCGTTTGCGCCAGCAGACTGTGGGCCCTACGCAGTTGGCTGGACGGACAAAACAACCTGTCTTGTCCACTTCCAGTTCCCCAAACAGAGGATTCCCAGGGGCAACCGAATCCTGGCAGATTCCTTACAATCTACGCTCAGATCAGCTCGCTTACCGGGAAGCGATCCAGCAGTTTTTGGGCTTCGCGAGCGTTTTCCCGCAACTCGGCTGGCAGATGGGGTATGTAGGGAATCTGGGAGAGCAAATCCAGCGTGCGGCGAATCAGGCGCACAATATCCCCAGCATCCAGGTTGGTGCTGGCCTCTAGCTGTTCCCAAGGGATCCCTTGCGCCCAGTGTTCCACGATCCCGGCCAAGCCAGGCTCAAACCCAATCGGCACGTGAAACACCTGGTGTTGCCGCTGGCTGCGGAACAGTTGCCGCCGCAAGCCTCGTAAGCCATGCAGCACATCCTCGACTAGCCCGGAAGTACGCAGCCGGCTGTAGGTACCCGAACGGGGAGGCTCGGCCACCAGGGCAGCGATCACCCCAGCGAAGTGATGGGGAGCACAGCCTAGACATTCGCCAGATAGCAAAGCCAGCGCCAGCCAGAGCTCGTTATCTCCCCGCAGAGCGGCTACCACCTCTCCGCTGGCGGTAGGTTGATACTCCCGCAAACAGTCGAACTCCTGCAACACCCCCACCAAGGCCATAAATTGCTGCCAGCGCAACTCCTGTACCGAGTCGCTTTGCCGCTCCAGGTGCTGCAGACGCTTGCGCAGGCGCTGGCGCTTTTCCTGTAAACCCAGCAGCTTTTTCCCAACCCTGTGGGCAGGGTTTGCGCGGATGCGGGCTTCCAGGGCGCGGATCTTTTCCTCTTGGGCTTGGATGTGGGGAAAGGCCAATAGGCGCAGGGTGGGATCCGGCTCGGCTTCTCGCTGTTTGAGCAGGTAGCGCAAGATGCGCCGCTCTTCCCGCCGTTGCGCCTGCATTTTCTCGTAGCGGGCGATGTCTTCGTCGGAAATACCCTCCAAGAGGCGGTCGATCTCTTCCAGCTCGGCGCGGGTGTGCTGGAGCTCCTGTTGTTCGGGCAGCTTTTGCAGCGAGAGCAAATACTGGCCAAAGCTGCGGTTAATGAGATCCCGCGCCGCCTCCAGAGAATGCTTTTGCAGCAGGTTCAGCACCATGCCATAGGTGGGAGTAAACTGGCTCACCAGGGGATCTGCTCCCGCAGTGGCCAGCCGCGCCGCCTCTTGCGCCCCTTCAAAGGGAGATTGCAAGGTCACCACATGCCCGATCACATCTTTGCCCCGTCGTCCGGCCCGGCCCGACATTTGCATAAACTCAGAGGCAGTCAGGAGGCGATGGCCGTTGTCGGTGCGCTTGGAGAGGGAGGAAATCACCGTCGTGCGGGCGGGCATGTTGATCCCGGCGGCCAAGGTCTCGGTGGCGAAGACCAGCTTCACCAACCCCTGCTGAAACAGGTGCTCGACCAGGCCCTTCCAGGCGGGCAACAGGCCGGCATGGTGGGCGGCAATCCCCCGGTAGAGGGCATCCAGTTGATCCCGACGCACGGCTTCCGGCGTTTCCCGGCAAAAGCGGTCGATCTGCTCGGCCAACTGCTGCCGTTCTGCCTCGCTGGCGATCAAGTCCAAGTTCCCCACGCTGGCCACCGCCAGGTCGCAGCCTTTGCGGCTGAAGATGAAATAGATGGCCGGCAACATGTCCCGCTGGCGCAGGTTTTCCACCACCTGCACCATATCCGGCACCCCCCCATAGGAGGACTGGCCGGACTTGGGGAGTTTGCTTTTTAGGCGGCGATTGCAAACCCACTGGCCCGACTCCGTTTGTTCCAGCAGGGGGAACAGCCCTTTGCGATTGGCAAAGTGAAATTGCAGCGGCACCGGGCGATGGCTGGAGTCGATCAGTCGCGTGGGGCCATGCACCTGGTTCATCCAGTCGGTGAGCTGGTCGCTGTTGGCCAGCGTGGCCGAGAGGGCAACAAGCTGGATGTGGGCAGGGCAGTGGATGATCGCCTCTTCCCAGACGGTGCCTCGCTGCTGGTCGTTCATGTAGTGGCATTCGTCCAGGATCACCGCCTGCACGTCTTGCAAGGGATCCCGGCTCAGGGCCTCCGCCTGCTCCCACGCATCCATCTCGCTGGCGTAAGCCCCCTGTTGGACAGCCAGAGAAAGCGGCGTGCCGTAGAGCATGTTGCGGAAGATCTCGGTGGTCATCACCAAGATGGGCGCCTCCCGGTTGATGGAGATGTCGCCGGTGAGCAGGCCAACCCGCTCTGGGCCAAATTGCTGGCCGAAATCGCGAAACTTCTGGTTGGAAAGAGCCTTCAGAGGAGTTGTATAAAAAACCCGCTTGCCGTGGGACAAGGCCCGATAAATAGCATATTCTCCGATCAGCGTCTTGCCGGATCCCGTAGGTGCACAGACTACCACCGATTCCCCAGCTGCTAGAGCTTGAATCGCTCGGATTTGAAACTCATCCAGCTCAAAAGGGAAAAGCCTGCGCAACTCGTCCAGCAAGTCGGTTGCCGGGGAGAGAAGCGGGTTCATGGGATCCGAAAAGTCATCAGAAAACAACCTAAAAGCTAGCCACCTCGCTGCCGCTTGTGTGCTATATCTCCCAGGATACAAGCTTGATCCGGGTGTTGGCTCGGGGCTGCGAGTCTTGCCGCTGGGGGAGACCCAAGCCTGGGCAATGCTAAAATGAGGTGCCGTCGCCGGGTGCCATCGTGCTGGTTGTAATCGACAACTACGACAGCTTTACCTATAACCTGGTGCAATACCTGGGGGAACTGGGGGCACCGATGCAGGTTTTTCGCAATGACGAGATCTCAGTGGCCGAGCTGCGCCAGATGCAGCCGGAGGCTGTAGTCATCTCGCCGGGGCCGGGACGACCAGAGGATGCCGGCATCTCGCTGGAGCTAATTCGGGAGCTGGGGCCAGAGTTGCCCATTTTGGGTGTCTGTCTGGGGCACCAGTGCATCGGCCAGGTCTACGGTGGCCAGATCGTGCGCGCCCCTGAGTTGATGCACGGCAAAACTTCGCTGATCTACCACCAAGGGGTGGGGGTATTTGAGGGGCTAAGCCGGCCTTTTGCGGCCACCCGCTACCACAGCTTGGCCATCGAGCCCTCCACCTGTCCTGAAGAGCTGGAGGTGACGGCTCAAACGGACAGTGGGATCATCATGGGGATCCGCCACCGCCGCTACCCTCACGTGCAGGGGGTGCAGTTCCACCCAGAAAGCATTTTGACCACAGAGGGCAAGCGCCTGCTAGGCAACTTTCTGCGCCTGGCTCGGCACCATGGTTCGGGATCGCCCCAGCCGGCGGCTGCCGTCGTCGCGTCAGGGATCCCGTGCCCATGAAGCGTCGCCAACTTTTGCAAGCCAGCGCCGGCCTGCTGGGATCCCTTGCCGTAGGGGGTCAGCGGGCGGGTGCTCAAACAGGGGGATCCCTGGAGTTCACCCCCCAGAGCCTGCAACTGACCTGGCTGCACCACAGTTGCGTTTTGTTCGAGGGGGAGGGCAAGCGCTTTCTGGTCAACCCCTTCCGCCCGGCGGGCTGTACAGCCGGCTACCCTGCTCCCAGCGTTGCTGCCGATCTGGTGCTGCTCAGCAGCCGTCTCCTGGACGAAGGGGCTTTGGACGTGGTGCCGGGCAACCCCAGGGTGCTGTTTCAGCCGGGGGACTACTTCATCGACGGGATCCGCGTGCAGGGGGTGCGCATGCCGCGGGGCCCCCGCTTTGGCCTCAACGTGGGCTGGCGCTGGCGCATGGCCGGGATCGACATTGTCCATTTGGGAGGGGCACTGCAGACCATTGGCCGGGAACAGTCCATCCTGCTGGCTCGCCCTGACCTGTTGCTGGTGCCGGTGGGGGGTGGGCCGAAAAACTACGATCCCGCCGCGGCCAAGGCGGCCATCGAAGCGCTGCAGCCCAAGTTGGTCATCCCGACTATGTACCGCACCGCCGCCGCCGAGGAGTCCCAGTGCGAGCTGCAGCCTCTAGAAGCGTTTTTGCGCCTCTTTCCCGCCGCTGCCGCGCAACCTGCCCTCAGCAACCCCTTGCTGCTCTCGGCCCAGGCCCTGCCCAGCCAAGGGATCGCCATCCTGTTCTTTGAGGAGTAGGGCCATGAGGCGCAGGCGGTGGGCTGTAGGTGTCGGGTTGGGATCCCTGCTGCTAGGCGGTCTGGGGCTCTATGGGTACAGCTTGCCGGCAGATCCCCAGGCTCTGGCCACTGCCAACCCGCTGCGGCTGCAGTTGGCCCTCTGGCTGGGGAAAGACGCCAACGCCGTTGAGGAGCGGGGCAAGACGGCTCTGTTCTTCGTAGAAAGCGGCCTCAACACCCGCCTTTTGCTGGCTGCCGGGGCGGATCCCAATCAACTAGACCATGGGGGAGCTAGCCCACTGCACCAAGCCGCTCGCCTGGGCAACCCTGAGGTTACGAAAGCCCTGCTCCAGGGAGGGGCGGAGGTGAACGCTCGTTTTGGGGCCGGTGGCCTTCCCCTGCATTTTGCCGCTTGGTCCGGCAACCCCGAGGTCGTTCGGCTGCTGCTGGAACATGGCTCCGAGATCGACGAGCCGGACGGCTACGGCCTCACGCCCCTGCGCATCGCCCAGGATCTGCGCCGCTGGGAAGCTGCAACCCTGTTGTCCCGCTGGCCCCGCTCCGCCTCAACCGACGGGCATACAGATTGATTCCCCTTCTCTACCACCCCAGCACCCAGGCGAAGATCAAAGGCGCCACGATGGTGGCATCCGACTCGATGACGAACTTGGGCGTGTCGACCCCTAACTTGCCCCAGGTGATCTTCTCGTTGGGCACCGCCCCCGAGTAGGAGCCGTAGCTGGTGGTGGAGTCGCTGATCTGGCAGAAATAGCCCCACAGAGGGATCCCCTTGCGGCCCAGGTCTTGGTGCAGCATGGGCACTACGCAGATGGGAAAATCCCCGGCAATGCCGCCGCCAATTTGGAAGAAGCCGATGGAGCACTCTGCCGAGGTGCGCGTGTACCAGTCCGCCAGGTGGATCATGTACTCGATGCCCGTGCGGACGGTATGGACATGGCGGATCTCGCCGCTGATGCAGTGGGCAGCGTACATGTTGCCGGTGGTGGAGTCCTCCCAGCCCGGTACGTAGATGGGCAAGTCGGCCTCCATGGCCGCATAGACCCAAGAATCCCGCGGATTGATCTGGTAGTAGGGCTCCAGCCGGCCGCTGCGCAGGATGCGGTAGATGAACTCGTGCGGGAAGTAGCGCTCCCCCGCCTGATCGGCAGCCGTCCACTCTTCCAGCAGAGCTTTTTCCAGGCGCCGCATCGCCTCTTCTTCGGGAATGCAGGTATCGGTTACCCGGTTCAGGTGCCGCTCCAGCAGCTCCTGCTCCTGCTGCGGGCTGAGATCGCGGTAGTGGGGCACCCGCTCGTAGAAGTCGTGGGCGATGAGGTTAAAGATGTCTTCCTCCAGGTTGGCGCCGGTGCAGGAGATGGCGTGCACCTTGTTCTGCCGAATCATCTCGGCCAGAGAAAGGCCCAGCTCTGCCGTGCTCATGGCGCCGGCCAGGGTCACCATCATCTTGCCGCCTTTCTCCAGGTGAGCAGCGTAGCCCTTGGCGGCATCCACCAGGGCGGCGGCGTTGAAGTGGCGAAAGTGATGCTTAAGAAATTGGCTGATAGGACCTTTGGCCACTGCTTCTGCGGTTATCATGGTTGGGTTTCTAAGCAAGGCGGGTTCGCCTTCCCAAGGCACAGACCTCGTATCATAGCCAAACCTAAGAGCGCTGGCAAGCTTTTAGGGATCCCTTCAACCTTTTGTTTTGGACATTGCCGGCATGGCCATTGCTCTAGAGTACGTTCGCGAGATCTACTATCGGCCGCTGCTGCAGTTGGTGTACGAGGCGCAAACGGTGCATCGGCAGCACCATCCGCCTGGCCGGGTTCAACTCTGCGCCCTGGTCAACATCAAGTCGGGCCGCTGCCCGGAAGACTGCGCCTATTGCCCCCAAAGCGCCCGCTACTCGACAGGGATCGAGACCTACCCCTTGATCTCGCTGGAGTCGCTGCGTCAGCAGGCCATGGCCGCCCAAAGGGCCGGCGCCACCCGGCTGTGTATGGGCGCTGCCTGGCGGTCGGCCCCGGCAGGGGAGGCGTTTGAGCGGGTGTTGGAGATGGTGCGCCTGGTGCGCAAGCTGGGGATGGAAGCCTGTGTCACCCTGGGGATGGTGTCGGCTGCCCAGGCGCAGCAATTGGCGGCGGCGGGTCTGACGGCCTACAACCACAATCTGGACACCTCGCCGGCGTTCTACCCCCGCATCATCACGACGCGCACCTATCGGGATCGCCTGGAGACACTGGCCCATGTGGCGGCAGCCGGCCTGCAGATCTGCTGTGGCGGCATTGTCGGCCTTGGGGAAAGCGACGAAGACCGCATCGGCCTGCTGCACGTTCTGGCCAACCTGACGCCGCCCCCCACTTCAGTGCCCATCAACGCTTTGGTTCCCGTGGCCGGCACGCCCCTAGGCCAGCTTCCCCCGCCCGATCCGCTGCTGCTGGTGCGCACCATCGCCACGGCCCGCCTGCTGCTGCCCACCGCCCAGATCCGGCTCTCGGCAGGGCGAAAAAACCTGTCCGAGAGCGAGCAGGCGTTGTGCTTCTTGGCGGGGGCCAACTCCATCTTCACCGGGGAAAGGTTGCTGACCACGCCCAATCCAGGCCAGGCTGCCGATGCGGCTTTGCTCGAGAAGCTGGGCCTGCAACCTCTGTAGAGGCATCTCCCCTTGCCCTTTCGGGATCCCTGCTTGTAACAATCTTTGCAGAAAATCGAACCCTCTTAACCCTGTCGGCAGCCATGCCAGAATGGTGGCGACAGTGTTCTTCAGGGTTGTCACGTCGGGTTCATGTCTCCTGTCAGCACTGCCGAGCCCCTTGCCGAAGTCCAATCCCCTGAGGCGGCTGCTGCTTCTCCTCCCCAGCCCTTGCCGGGGGAGACTGGGGAGCCGTCAAGGGGGGGGTTCTTCTGGGGATCCCTGCGGCGCTGGTGGTCTCGCTGGAAACAAAAGCTGCGCCTGGAGACCCAGTTGCTCTTTGTGGCCACGCTGGTGGTCTCGCTGGTGGTGAGCAGCTTCACCTTCTGGGCCGTCAGCACCGTGCAGCAGGATGCGCGCTTTAACGAAGCCCGCTTTGGCCGGGATCTGGGGCTGCTGTTGGCGGCCAATGTCGCCCCCCTGATCGCAGAAGATCGCATTGGCGAAGTGGCCCAGCTGTCGCGGCAATATTTTGAGAGCACCAGCAGCATTCGCTATTTGCTCTATGCCGACCCGGAGGGGAACATCTACTACGGGATCCCGTTTTCCAACCAGGAGGTGAAAACCTCCCTCAGCCTTACCCGTCGCATCCAACTGCCGGACAACCGCCCGCCTGCCGAGGGTCAGCCGCTGGTGCGCACCCACCTCACCCCTGCCGGGCGGGTGACGGACATTTTTGTCGGCATCTATCATCAGGGCCGCTTTTTGGGCACCCTCGGCCTTGGCATCAACCCCAACCCCGCCCTCGTGCGCTCGACGCAACTGGCGCGGGAGGTCGCGATTGGAGTGTTCTTGGCGGTGTGGGTTCTGGCCATCCTGGGAGCCGTGGTCAACGCCCTCACCATTACTTACCCCATCAAAGCACTGGTCAAGGGCGTCCAGGAGATCACCAAGGGCAACTTCAAGCAGCGCATCGACCTGCCCTTTGGGGGAGAGCTGGCCCAGCTCATCGACAGCTTTAACGAGATGGCGGAGCGGCTGCAGAGCTACGAGGAGCAGAACATCGAAGAACTGGCCGCCGCCAAGGCCAAGCTGGAGACTTTGGTTTTCTCCATCGTCGATGCCGCCATTTTGCTGGACGCTGAGTTTCGCGTACTCTTGCTCAACCCGGCGGCTTCCCGCATGTTCGGCTGGGAGGGCGAGCCTGTTTTGGGCAAGCCCTTGCCGGAGCTGTTGCCCGAGGATCTGCGGCAGCAGTTGGCCCGCCCCCTGATGCAAATTGCCCGCGGGGATCAAGAGGCAGAGGAAATTCGCGTCAACCTCAGCGGCCCCACCAAGCGCGTCATCCGCATCCTGCTGTCGCCGGTGTCGGATCCGCGGCGGCAAAACCTCAAGGGGATCGTGATGACGGTGCAGGACATCACCCGCGAGGTGGAGCTCAACGAGGCCAAGGCCCAGTTCATCAGCAACATCAGCCACGAGCTGCGCACCCCACTCTTTAGCATCAAGTCCTTCATCGAGACCCTCTACGAGTACGGCGAGCAGATGTCGCCAGAGGAGCGGCTGGACTATCTGGAAATTGCCAACCGCGAAACCGATCGCCTCACCCGCCTGGTCAACGATGTGTTGGATTTGTCCCGTCTGGAGTCGGGGAAACAGTACCACTTCGAGGCTGTCGATATTGCCGCGGTGATCGAGCAAACCCTGCGCACCCACCACCTGCAAGCCCGCGACAAAGGGATCCAGTTGCGCAAGTTCGTCGATCCGGATCTGCCCCTGGTGTGGGGCAACTACGATCTGCTGCTGCAAGTGATGACCAATCTCTTGGGCAATGCCCTCAAGTTCACGCCCTCGGGAGGGCTGGTGACGGTGCATGCCCACCCGGTCGTGCAGGCGGATGGATCCCCGCAGGCGGTGCGGGTGGCGGTGGCCGATACGGGCATCGGCATTGCCCCGGAGGATCAGGAGCGGATCTTCGACCGCTTTTTCCGGGTGGAGAACCGCGTCCACACCCTGGAGGGCACCGGCCTGGGCCTGGCCATCGTGCGCAACATCCTGGAGAAACACCACACCCGCATCTGCCTGGAAAGCAAGCTGGAACAGGGATCCACCTTCTGGTTCGACCTGCACCTCTACACCGAAAACGGGCCGCTGGAGTTTGCCGCCCAGCCAGGCGAAACGGATCCCCCCAGTTGCCGCTGGCGGGAGGACTCCCGTCACACCCATCAATCTTGAGGAGCAGAAATGGACAGCCTACCGGCAATTTTTTGGGATTGGGCCTCAGCGCTGCCTGCGGCTTTCGCATTTTTGTGCCGCTGTTGGTGATGAACCTGGCAGCTCGCTCCGGGCATCTGCCGTTGGCTCCCGATCTGCAGTGGATTGGGTCGGAAGAGGCGCTGTCGGTTTTTGCGGTGGCTACCTTTTTCGAGGTTGCTGCCTACTGTGTACCCTGGGTGGATAACCTGCTGGACGTGGTGGCAACGCCGGTGGCGGTAGCGGCCGGGATCCTGGTGATGTCGGCGGCAAGGGATCCCTCTACACTGGAGAAGGTTTTGAGTTGTGAGGGGTTGCTGCCATGCCGCCTCGCTGGCCCCGGAAGCCCTCCCGTCGGGATCCTGAGTTTCGCAAGCTGGATGACCGCTACACCTACGCGGCGCATCTGGCTGTTTTTCTCTGCAGCGCGTCGGGGCTGGTGTTTTTCCAGCAGCTGTATCGGGCGGATTGGCCGTGGCTGCTGCCGCTGTTGGGCGGGTGGGGCCTAGGCCTGGGGATCCACAGCTTCTGGATCTTTTTTGTGGCCCGCTATCCTGCCGATCCGGGTTTGGTGGAGCTCCCCCCCGAAGCCAACGAAGACTCTGCAGAAGCCGGCTAGCGGCCTCCTTCAAGGGGAGCCAGAAGAGAAGAGGCGCTGTCGTCGTTGCCGCTGCAGCAGCAGGGGGGAAAGGTCGCTCTCGTCGTAGATATCCCCCACCAGCTCTTCCAAAATGTCCTCCAGCGTAATGAGGCCGGTGGTGCCGCCAAACTCATCCACCACGATCCCCAGGTGTTGGCGGGAGCGCAGCATCTCTTTGAGCAGCAGGCTGACGCGCTTGGTCTCGGGCACAAAAAAAGGCGGGGACATGGCCTTGGTCACCTCGGCATTGCCCTTTTGCTCCAGGTAGCGCAGGGCCTGCTTGAGGTGGATGACGCCGACGATCTCGTCCTTGGATTCCCCCTGCACGGGGATGCGGGAGTAGCCCGTCTCCAGGCAGAGCTTCACCACATCCTGCAGCGTTTTGTCGTGGGAAATGGTCTCCATTTTTACCCTTGGCTTGGCCACATCCCCAGCCTGGAGCAAATCCAACGCCAGCGCCCCGCGAAACAGGCGCCGTTTTTGCCAATCCAGTAGCCCTCGCTGCCCCAGCACATCGATCAACAGCTGCAAATCCTTGAGGGAAGCGGTGGCTGTCAGCGGCGAGAGCTCCAACAGGTTGAACAGTCTGCTGACAACCCACTCAGAGGCAGCGGTAAAAGGGCGCAGCAGCACCGAGAGGACATGGACAGGCCGCACCACCCAGCGGAACACTGCCAGCGGATGGCTCACCGCCAAAGACTTGGGCGCCACTTCCCCCACCAGGAGCACCAGGATCGTGGTGGGCACGGTGGCGGCCAAAGCTCCAAACTGGGATCCCAGCAGCTCAATAGAGATGGTGGTGGCCAGGGCGGCAATGCCGATGTTGACAAAGTTGTTCACCAACAACAGGGTGGTGATCATCCGTGAGCGCTGTTGTTGAGCCAGTCGATAGAGGCCTTGCGGATCCCCTTGTTCTTCGATCAGGGACTCCAAGCGCAGGTTGTCCATAGCCGTGATGGCGGTTTCCGCTCCGGAGCAGGCCCCTGAGAGGAGAAGCAGAAAAGCCAGGAGGAGGACATTACCCATAGTGCTCGCGGCTACCCAGAGCCGGATACGAGTGATTTGGGCCGAGGGGGAGCAGGGCAGGCCAGTATCTCTTCGTCAACAGGATTCCTACCTTAGCGGTTCTGGCCAAGCGCATCGCCCCCCCAAGGCTCAACACCTCAGAATTGAATTGGCCCCATCTCGCAAGCTTGAGAAAATCTTCAGGGTTCAGATAACTTCAGATAATATCGAAATGGGCTGCCCCGGATCGCTCCAAAAGCTGCCGGTACAGCCTCACAATTTTGTCTTCCACCTCAGCTTGGCTCAGGTGATCCGTGTCGATCAGAATGGCATCGGGGGCAGGCCGCAAGGGAGAGATAAGCCGCTCGCTGTCGCGGCGATCCCGCTGCTCGATCTGAGCTTTTAACTCTTCGAGGGACACCACTTGTCCTTGGGCTTGCAGTTGGTGTTGCCGGCGCTGGGCCCGCTCCCCCACCGAGGCGGTCAAAAAGACTTTCAGCTCGGCATCAGGAAAAACATGGGTGCCGATATCTCGCCCCTCCAGGACGGCCCCCCCATCCCGTCCAATGAGGCGTTGCCGCTTCACCAGCTCCTGCCGTACCCCCGGCACTGCCGCCACCTGAGAAACCCAGCGGGTCACCTCTGGGGAACGAATGGCCTGGGTAACTTCCTCACCGTCGGCCCAGATGCGGGTGGGTTCGTCGGCCGAGGGGCCACTTTGTAGGGTTAGTTGGGTTTGGGCAGCCAGTTGGGTCAGTTGCTCGGCGTCGTCCAACGGGATCCCCCGCTGCAGCGCCAGCCAGGTGATGGCCCGGTACATCGCCCCCGTATCCAGGTACAAGAGCTGCAGTTGAGCGGCCACTGCCCGCGCTACGCTGGACTTCCCGGCCCCTGCCGGGCCGTCGATGGCAATCAGCGGGCGACGCCCCCTTTTCGGGGAAGGAGGCACTGCACTCTGCTGTTCTTGGGGCAAGGGATCCACCCCTTCCGGGGAAAGGAGCAGGTTGTCGATGAGGCGAGTTTGCCCTACATAGGCGGCGATGGCCAGTAGCCCCTTATCTTTCACCTCCGATAGGGGCTGGAGGGTTTGCGGATCCACCAATTCCAGATATTGCACGCGCAGCTCGGGGGTGCGCTCCAGCTCAGCACGGGCGGCGGCCAGGATCCCTTCGGCGGAGGGATCCCCGGCTTGCCAGTGGTCGTAACCTCGGCGCAGGGCGCGGTACAGGCTGGCGGCCACCTGCCGCTCCACTGCCGAAAGGTAGCGGTTGCGGGAGCTGTAGGCAAGGCCGTCGGCTTCTCGCACGGTGGGGCAAGGGACAATGGTGGTGGGAATTTGCAGATCTTGAACCAGCCGCTGGATAATTGCCAGTTGCTGGGCATCCTTTTGGCCAAAATAGGCCCGCTGCGGCTGCACCAGGTTTAGCAGTTGCAGCACAATGGTGGCCACGCCGCGAAAATGCCCCGGTCGGTGGGGGGCGCAGAGGGTCTGCAAAAGGGACTCAGGAGGCATGACCCAGGTGCGATCGCCGGCAGTGGCCGGGTCGGCCCCCATCTCCTGCGGGTCGGGGGCAAACACCACATCCACGCCCGCGGCTTCACACAGAGCCCGATCCCCTTCCTCGTCGCGGGGGTAGCGATCCCAGTCTTCGTTGGGGCCAAATTGGAGGGGGTTGACAAAGATGCTGACCACCGTGTGGTCACACTCTTGGCGGCAGCGGCGAATTAGGCTGAGATGTCCTTCGTGCAGGGATCCCATCGTTGGCACCAGGCCTATGGTAGATCCCCGCCAGCTCGCTACCTGCTCCCGCAAAGCCGCCACCGTGCGCAGCCACTGCATCGCCATGCCACCTCACCTGCTGAGCCACTCTCTTGCCGACGGTTTGGTGCCAGCTTTTTCCTCCCTGGCTTTCACAGACCCATCTTATTGCCGCGCTGATACTGTCTGTAGGCGGCCACAAACAGGCCTGCCAAGGTAACCAGCACCATCCCCAAAACGATCCCCAGCAAAATTGGCTCGATCACAACCTAGGCCTCCTACTTCAAACCTAGATCATGATAAGCCAAGCCCAAACTCTTCCTCACCTTGCCCGGGGGGATCCCTGCCAAAAGTCAAAACAACGAAGGTACAGGGGACGCCCCCAATTGCCTCGGTGGAGGGTCAAGTCTCCACGGCTATGGCTTGCTCTTTGATCGCTTTGATCGCTTCGTTGAACCTGCAACTGTCCCGCCCGAACTTGCCGAAAGATGTTTCCCAACCACAACTGCTCTCCCGCTTTGAAGGAGTGTCTGGCTGGGCTGGAAGAGCAACTGCGCCCTCTGGCAGACAAGGCCGTTCCCCTGTTGGTGGCAGACTCGGATCCGCTGCAAGTGTGGGCTGCCGTTTTGGCCTGCCAACACCTGGGGATCCCCCTCTTCTTGGCCAATCCCCACTGGGGAGGACGAGAGTGGGGGCAGGCTCTGGCCAGCCTGGGATCCGCTTGGCGCTGGCGGCGAGGGCAGTTGCAGGAGGGTTCTGCCTCCTCCCACCCCCCTCTGCAGCATTGGCAACAGATCCTACCCAGCGCCGATTGGCCAGTAATCGGGATCCCTACCGGTGGCTCCGGCGGCCAGGTGAAATGGGCAGTGCACTCCTGGCGTACCCTCAGCGCCTCTGCCAGAGCCCACCAGCAGCACTTCAGCGTGGATTGCGTCCATAGCTATTGTGTCCTGCCCCTGTACCACGTCAGCGGCCTGATGCAAGCTGTTCGTTCCTGGCTGAGCGGCGGCCAGTGGATTGTCTGGGATTGGAAACGACAGCAGCAGGCCGAGGCCTGGGATCCGCCTTTGCCGGGCAGCTTTCTGTCGCTGGTGCCCACCCAGTTGCAGCGGCTGTTGCTCAACGCCCAGCCGGGAGTCTTGGAGAGCCTGCGCCAGTTTCGAGCCATTCTGGTTGGCGGCGGCCCCACCTGGCCCAGTTTGCGGCAACAGGCCCGGCAACTGCACCTGCCCTTGGCCCTCACCTATGGCATGACCGAAAGCGCCTCCCAGGTGTGTACGCTCCTGCCGGAAGCCTTTTTGCAGGGGAGCGATAGCCTGGGGCGGCCCCTGCCCCACGCCACCCTGGAGATCCGCGGCGAAGCAGGGGATCCCTTGCCCGCCCAGACGGCGGGCCACATCCACGTGTGGGCGGAATCCCTGGCGCTGGGCTACTACCCTTTGGCGAGGGAGGCTGATGGCCTGGGCAAGTGGCAACAGCGGGGCTTCACCCCTGGAGATTGGGGCTATCTGGACTCAGACGGCTATCTCTACTGGCTGGGCCGCGCCGACGACCTGATCCTGACCGGCGGGGAAAAGGTGATGGCGGCCGAGGTAGAAGGGGAGATCCGGGCCAGCGGCTGGGTGGAGGATGTGTGCGTGCTCGGCCTGCCCGACGGCGAGTGGGGCCAGCAGGTGGTGGCGGTGGCCGTGCCCAAGGCTGGGATCCCTGCCCTCCCCGTAGAGCTGGAGAGGCACCTAAAGCAACACCTGAGCCAACAACTGAGCCCCTTCAAGCACCCTAAGCAATGGCTATGGTGTGCCGGGATCCCGCGCAACGCCCAGGGCAAAGTCAGCCGCCAACAGCTGCGGCAGTGGGCGGCCCAGCAGTTGAGACTGGCAACGCCAGGCAGCTAGCCGGATCCCTCCCGGATGCCCAGACGGGCCAAGTCTCGCCAGATTTCAAAGGCCAACTCGCGGTTGTGTGGCTGATACATTTACGCTGAACACTGCTGAGCATTACTGCTCAGCGGTGAAGCGATAGCATTCTGTCCGTTTCCGTTGTCACTACGCGACGCT
>NZ_JBSSDI010000044.1:0-17633 GCF_054060575.1 Thermostichus sp. MS-CIW-15
GTTTTACATACCTAGCCATACCAAGCAGCCATACTGAACATACTGGGCATTATTTTCAGTATAGTCCAGCATATCATTGACTAGAGTCATGCTCCTTTGAGCGCCGGTTTACAACCCTGCCGAGCCAATGCCCAACCACGTTATCACAATCTTCAGAAGCCTGGTGTTGTAGGTGGTGGTGTTCTCTAGGCAACTCCTCAGGATCCCCTAGGGATAGGGCAAGCTCGGTTACCTCCCCCCGCTGTTCCCCTGGGCTGGCGGCGGCGGGTGGGGAAGGAAGACCAGGCAAAAGGGCTACAGTGGAAAAGAGGGATCCCACGTCAAGTCTGCAATGGCACCTTCCTGGGCCTTCTCCCAAGTAAGAGCTTTGTAAGGAGTTGCATCGCCATGACCAGTCGCCTGCGCATCGGTAGCCTGTGGGGGATCCCCCTCTTCCTTGACTACACCTGGTTTCCGGCGGCCCTGTTGCTGGTGCTCTCCTATGGCGTGGTGACGGCCCTGGGGCTGTTTCTCTCTTTGCTGGCTCACGAGCTGGCCCACAGCCTGGTGGCCCGCGCCTATGGGGTACGGGTGAGTTCCATCACCCTGTTCATCTTTGGCGGCATGGCGGCCATTGAGCGGGAAGTCCCCCGTCCCCTGGGCGCTTTTTGGGTGGCCCTGGCAGGGCCCCTTCTCAGTTTGGGCTTGTTTGTCCTCTTTAGCGTGGCCGGAGCTTGGGCTGGGCCGGGGTCGCCCCTGACCTCAACCCTCGCCAGCCTGGCTGCCATCAACCTAATGATTGCCCTGTTTAATCTGCTGCCGGGACTGCCCCTGGATGGGGGGCAGATGCTCAAAGCGGCGATCTGGGGTTGGACAGGGGATCGGCAAAAGGGCATGCTGTGGGCGGCTCGCGCTGGGCAAGGGGTAGGCTGGGGGTTGGTGGCCCTGGGGTTGTGGGTGGTGTTCTTAGGGAGCCTCAACGGCCTGTGGATAGGCCTGATTGGCCTATTTATCGTCAACAGCGCCCGCCGCTATGAGCAGTATGCGCAACTGCAGCAGGTGCTGGCCCGCCTAAAAGCTGCGGATGTGATGACCCGCCGGTTTCGGGTGGTGGATGCGGGCATGAGCCTGCGGGAGTTTGTCGATCGCTACCTGGTGCCTTCTTCCCTCAGGCCGGAAGCCCCAGCTCAGCCAGCGGACGTTTATTTTGCCGAAGAAGATGGCCGCTACCGCGGCCTGGTCAGGCCGGAACTGCTCAACGACATCGAGCGTAGCCAGTGGGATCACCTCACCCTCAAAGCCATTCTCAAGCCGATGGAGCAACTGCAGGGGGTGCAAGAGGAAACCCCCATCCCCCAGGTGATTCAGATGATGCGCCAGGCAGAGCCGCGCCGCATTCTGGTCTTCACCCCCAGCGGCGCCATTGCCGGCTTGATCGACCGCGGCGATGTGGTAGCGGTGGCGGCGCGGGAGTTGGGGGTGGTACTGCCCCAGGAGGTGGTGCAGAGGCTGCGCGACAGCGAAGAATGGCCCCCTGGCTTCCAGGTAGAAGAAAACCTCGCCGGCGAGGGATCCCCTAATCCACAGCAGCAAGCGTGACGAGAGAGGGGCTGTGGCAGGTTTTTGATGAAAGGTGACCTCACATACTGTCTTGAGCGGCTTTCGTCGTTAAGATTTAATAAGATTAAGGATGATCTCTATCGATTAAGAATTTTGAATCGCACACACCGTCTTTTGCCTGCCCATACCTATTGCCTGAGCAACGGGCTGGGCGTCATTCTTCACCCTATCCCAATTGCCGATTCTGCAACTGTCGATGTCTGGGTTCGGACAGGCGGGCGCAACGAGCCACCAGAGTGGCTAGGCATCTCCCATTTTCTGGAGCACATGGTCTTCAAGGGCAGCGAGCGACTGGCCCCCGGCGAGCTGGATCGGGCCATCGAGGGCCGGGGGGGAATTGCCAACGCTGCTACTGGCCAGGATTACACCCACTACTACATGACAGTAGCTGCCGCCGATCTGCCGGAGACTTTGCCCTATCTGGCGGAGGCAGTGTTGCGGGCCGGGATCCCCGATCAGGAGTTTGAGCAAGAGCAGCAGGTGATTTTGGAGGAGATTCGCCGCGCTGCTGACAACCTGGGCTACACCGCCTATCAGCTCCTCATGGAAACTGCCTTTGGGGTGGAGCACCCCTATGGGCGACCTGTGCTGGGCACGCCGGCAAGCCTGATGGGGTTGACCCCAGAGCTACTACGCGCCTACCACCGCGGCTGGTACCGACCCGAATTCATGACGGTGGTGGTGACGGGAGGCATTGATCCTGAGCGAGCTCTGGCCTTGGTGGAAAAGGAGTTTGGCGGCTCCGCCGGTGGCCCTGGTTGGATTGCCCCTCCGATCTCTCCTCAGCCCCGCCCGCAGGGGGTTCTGCGCCGCGAAAGCGCCCACGCCCGCGCAGAAGAGGCCCGCCTGAAATTAGCCTGGCCCACTGTCAGCCTCGACGCCTGGGAGCAGGTGTGCGGCCTAGAGCTGTTGGCCGTAGTGCTGGGGGAGGGCCGTAGTTCGCGGCTGGTGCATCTGTTGCGCGAGCAGCAGGGCTGGGTGAGGGCTATCGGCTGCTCTTCGCTGGTGCTGAAGGAGGGGGGGCTCTTTTGCATCAGCGCTCAACTGGAGGTAGAGGATTTGGCACAGGTGGAGTCAACCATCCTGCACGAGATCGAGAAGTTACAGCAGGACGGCATTGGCCAAGCGGAGCTGGATCGCGCCCGGCGCATGCTCACCCACGAGCTGCTCTTCTCCGCCGAGTCCCCCAGTCAACTGGCCAGCCTCTACGGCTACTACGAGACCCTGGTTGGGGTACAGCGCCTGCAGGAGTACCTGGAGCTGTTGCAAGCGTTTACTCCGGCGCAAATCCGCGAGCTGGCGCAGCAGTATCTCTCCCCTCAGGCTTACGTGGTCGCTCTGCTCAAGCCGGCTGCCTCTGACGCTGCCGCGGCTTCGGAGCTGCAACTGGCCTGCCGTTGATGGCCTTTCAGTCTTGGATCCCTTGCCCAATGCACCCCACCCTGTCCACCACCCAACGCGGCCATCTGCAGCGCCTCTGCTTGACCAACGGCATCACGCTGCTGGTGGGCCAGAACGCGGCGGTGGAGATCCTGGCTGCCCACTGTTTTTTTCGCGGCGGCAGCCGGGTAGAGCAACCGCAGCAGGCGGGCTTGAGCCAGTTGCTGGCCGCTGTCCTCACCAAGGGCACCCGGCAGCGCGACTCCCAGGCTATTGCCGCTTGGGTGGAATCGTTGGGAGCTTCCCTTTCGGTAGACAGCGCCGCCGATCATTTCGAGGTCGCCCTGCGCTGTGTAGCGGAGGATTTTCCGGAGCTGTTGCAGTTGCTGGCGGAGATCCTCCGCGATCCCAGCTTTCCCGAGGCAGAGGTGGCGCGGGAGCGGGACTTGATGCTGCAAGCCATTCGCGCCCGACAGGAACGGCCTTTCAGCTTGGCTTTTGATCAGGTGCGGCGGGCCCTCTATGGGGATCACCCCTACGCCCTGCCAGAGCTGGGAGGAGTGGAAACAGTGGGATCCCTGACCCGCGAGGATTTGCTGGCCTACCACGCCACCTACTGCCGCCCAGAGGGCATGGTGATGGCGGTGATCGGCCCAGAGCCGCCCGAGACAGTGGCGGCCCAAGTGGAAGCGGCTCTGGGAGATTGGGTGAGCGCCGGCCCGCCCGCCCCCGACCCAGCCCTGCCGCTGTCTCCCTTGGAGAGGCCGCAACTGCTGAAGCTGCCCCAGCCCACCCAGCAGACGACGATCTTGATGGGCTTCCGCGGCTCCCCTGCCGCTTCCGCCGACTATCCGGCCCTGAAGCTATTGGCCACCTACCTGGGCAGCGGCCTGTCCAGCCGCCTGTTTGTGGAGCTGCGCGAGCGCAGCGGCCTGGCCTATGAGGTCTCGGCCTTTTTTGCCACCCGCCGGGATCCCGCCCCTTTTGGGGCCTACCTGGGCACGGCACCGGAGAACACTTTGGTGGCCCTGGAGCGCCTGCAAGCGGAGATCCGTCGCCTCCACGACACCCTCCTGAGCGGCGAGGAAGTGGAGATGGCCCAGCGCAAGCTCTTGGGCCAATATGCCCTCAGCAAACAAACCAACGCCCAAGTGGCCCAACTGGCCGGTTGGTACGAGATTTTGGGCCTGGGCCTGGAGTTCGACCAGCAGTATTTGCAGCGAGTAAGGCAGCTCACCCCTGCCCATCTCCATCAGGCCGCAACAACCTACCTGGTCAACCCGGCCATTGCCCTGGTGGGGCCGGAAGAAGCTTTGGCAAAAGTTGAACTGTAGGTGGGTGCCACGAGGCAGGCTGCCGACTTCTGCGCAGCGGCACGACGGGGCTTGCCGCGCACCGGGTCAGTTTCCGGATCAGGCTTTTTCAAGACGCGACCCTTACTGCTGCTGGCCCCCAGCAGCTAGGACGGCGGTCAGGGTAGGGCTTAGAGGATAGAGAGGGAGGTTCCAGACGCTCTTGTGCTGGGTTCCCTTCTCCCCCAGGGCGAGAGCCCCCTCCAGTTCCCTAGAAATCGAGATCCCAGAGGGGGAAAAATCCCACCAGCAGCTCCACAATCACCAAAGCGGGCAGCAGGTTGGCCACCCGCAGGCGGGCCAGGCCGAGCAGGTTAATGCCAATACCCAGGATGAGGATCCCGCCAGTGGCTTCCAAGGCGGCGAGCAGGTCTGGGCGCAACAGCGGCTGCAGTTGCCGCGCCAGCAGGGCCACGCCTCCCTGAACCAAGAGCACCGGCAGGGCGGAAAACAGCGTGCCCCAGCCGAGGCTGGCCGTAAAGGCAAGGGTGGCAATGCCATCCAAGGCGGCCTTGACCAAGAGCAGCGAGGGATCCCCCAGGCCATCCTGGATAGCTCCCAGCAGAGTCATGGGGCCGACCACAAACAGGATGGTGGTGGTCACGAAGGCGCGGGCGATAGGGCTGGGGCCCAGCCAGGGGCTCACCCGCTTTTCCAGGCCCTGTCCCAGCCGCTCAAAGGCGGCCTCGAGGTCGATCCCTTCCCCCAGCAAAGCCCCCCCGATCAGGGCCAGCAAAACCGTTACCGCCTGGGCAGCGCTGCTGAGGGTGAGAGCCATCTGGATCCCCAAGACCAACACCAGGGATCCCAGGGCTTGCAACAGGGTTTGGCTTATGCGTTCGGGCAGGCGACGGCCCGCCGCCCAACCGAGGCCGCTGCCCACTAGGATCGCGAGGGCATTGACAAGGGTGCCGGTGCCGGGAGGAGCCATACAACGTGCCCAGAGCTAAGCTTTCTCGATTATTTCTCAGTCTCGGATATAAGGTTCGTCCCAAGCCTGCGCGGAAACACCTGGGCAGATGCACCATTTCTGCTGCCGATCCTGGCTATACTGAGGACACGCCCGCCCAGGCTAGAGGTGGGCTTTTACTCGGCAAAAATTCAGATGAGCTTTTGGAAAGGCCTGTTTGGGGCAGCAGGGGCCGCTACAACCAAAGAGCCGGCGCAAACAGCCAAAGCCGACCGTCGCCAGGAAACGTTGGCGGTGGGGGGGGAGACTATTGTCTTTAGCCTGGATCCCAACTTGGATCTGTATGAGCTGGAGGAACTTTGCGATGCAGTAGGGTGGTCGCGTCGCCCCATCCACAAGGTTAGGAAAGCCCTGCAACACAGTTTTCTGGTGGTGTCGATGTGGCAGCAGCGGGGCAGCTACCGTCGCCTCATCGGCTTTGCCCGCGCCACCTCTGACCACGCCTTCAATGCCACCATCTGGGATGTGGTGGTGCATCCTGAGTTTCAGGGCCGGGGGCTGGGCAGGCGGCTGATGGAAAAGGTGATCCACGAGCTGCGCGCCCAAGACATCAGCAACATCACCCTCTTTGCCGACCGCGATGTGGTTAGCTTCTACGAGCGGCTGGGCTTTACGCCCGACCCGGAGGGGATCAAGGGCATGTTCTGGTACCCCCGCTAGCCCATGGCTGCTCTGCCCACGGTGATCTTGCCCGGTTATCTGGCGGGCGCCTCTGAGTATGAGCCTTTGCGTCGGGAGCTGGAGGCCCGCGGTTACCCGGCTCGGGTGGTGCCGCTGCAGGTGCGCAGTTGGCTGCCTACCCTGGGAGGAAGGCCCGTCACGCCCATCTTGCAGGCGCTGCAGGCCACGATTCGGCGTACCCAAGCCGAGTTTGAAGTGGACCGGGTTAACCTGGTGGCCCACTCCGCGGGCGGCTGGATTGCCCGCATCTACCTGGGATCCGTGCCCTACGGGGGGCAGGTCTGGCAGGGGCGGGAGCACGTTTCCACCCTAATTAGCCTGGGATCCCCGCACACCAGCCGGGAGCGCTGGACAAGGCGCAACCTGGACTTCGTTAACACCCACTACCCGGGAGCCTTCTGGCCACAGGTCAAATACGTCTGTGTGGCGGGCAAGGCCATCCAAGGGCGGCGCGTGGGCCTGGGATCGCTATGGCGGCAGGAGCATTATCTGGCTTGGCTGGCCTACAACAGCTACCGGCTTACCGCCGGCCAAGGGGAGCTGTGGGGAGATGGCATCACCCCCATCGAGGCCGCCCATCTGCCAGGGGCCATCAACCTCACCCTTCCCGACTGTCACCATTCTGGTCGAGGCGGGCGGCGCTGGTACGGCTCGCCTGAGGTGGTGGACAGGTGGGCCCCCTATTTGGTCTAGGGGGTTTTAGCCGCTGGACTCCCTGCGATCGGCGGCGGGAGTCTCGGGCAGCGAGGCGGTGGATTGGCGGCGCTCCTGTTGGCGCCGGGCCGCTTTCACCATCTCCTCGACGATGGCCCGCGCCTGCTTCAGGCGATCCAAGTTGCTGCGGTAAAGCTCCAGATCTTTTTTGACTCGCTCCGGCGAAAAGGGTAGGTTGCCGATCACGTCCTCCAGAAAGTGGCGGGTGCGCTCTTCCGGCTCCTTGTAGAGCGAGGTGGCCACCGCTTCGTAGGCCGTGTAGAGGCCAACCGCCAAAACTCGGCTGTAGGCGTAGGGGGGCTGGGTCATGCGCTGCAAAATCGCCTTCAGCCCGCCCACATCTTCTGCCTCCGGCTTGAGACAGAGCAGGTTGTATCGCTGGACGGGATCCCCGCTGCGCATCAGCTCCAGCAGGTCGCGGGCGTTCTTGCGCAACACCTCCGGCTTCAGGTGCAGCGCCTTGCAGAGGGCGTTGAAGATGGCCTCGCGCTGCTCTGGGGGATGGTAGGCTTCCATCAGGCTGTCGTAGAGAGTAACCAGACCCAGGGCAAAAAAAGGATCGTAGACGAAGGCGCTGTTGACGGTGGTCAGGTGCAGCTCCACCAGCAACTCCTCCACCACTCGCCGGTAGGCGGCGTTGATCGGACGAGGGTAGGCGCTGAAAAAGGCCGCTTTGGTGGCGGAGAGGGTACGAACAGGGTTCACAGGCAGAGAAAGAGAGACCTTGAGGCAGATTTATTGCTTTCCTCTATTGTCCCCTGCAGCGACTCTGAGGGCAAGCAAGGGCCCCGGTTCCGCTATGGTGGGATACGGATGGGGAACCCTGGCTGGATCGAACAAGTGGATCGAATGAGAAGATGGCAGCAACAGAGGGAACAGTGGTGGTGAAGATCGGCACCTCCAGCTTGACAGACATGCAGACGGGCTCGCTGCGCCTTTCCGTGCTGGGGCCGCTGGTGGAGGTGCTGACTCGGCTGCGCAGCCAGGGCTATGCGGTAATCCTTGTCTCCTCCGGAGCGGTAGGGGTAGGCTGTGCCCGCCTGGGCCTGCACCAACGACCCACGGCAATTGCAGAAAAACAGGCGGTGGCAGCAGTGGGGCAGGGACGGCTAATTCGCCTATACGATGATCTCTTCTCTGCTCTCAACCAACCCATTGCTCAGGTGCTGCTCACCCGCGGCGACTTTGTGGAGCGCAGCCGCTATGTCAATGCCAATCGCACCTTTGCCCAGCTGTTGCAGATGGGGGTTATCCCTATCGTCAACGAGAACGATACGGTGGCAGTGGAGGAGCTGAAGTTTGGCGACAACGACTCCCTCTCTGCCCTGGTGGCGAGCATGGTGCAGGCCAAGTGGCTGATCCTCCTCACCGATGTGGACAGGCTCTACTCCGCTGATCCCCACCGCGATCCCTCCGCCGAGCCCATCGAGCGGGTGGAGCACGGCATGCCTTTGCGGGTGAAGGCGGAAGCCCACGGCAACAGTGGCTGGGGCACCGGCGGCATGGCAACCAAGCTCACGGCGGCTCAAATCGCCACAGCCGCCGGCGTGACGGTGGTGATCACCAACGGCAAACGGCCCGATCAGATCCCGGCCATCTTGGCCGGAGAGCCCATCGGCACCCGCTTTGAGCCAGCTCCCCAGCCCGTTAGTGCTCGCAAGCGGTGGATTGCCTACGGCCTCATCCCCGAGGGATCCCTGACTCTGGATGAGGGAGCTGTAAGGGCAGTCTGTGAGCAGGGGCGCTCGCTGCTGCCGGCAGGGATCACCGACGTTTCTGGCGACTTTGAGGCAGGGGCAGCCGTGCGCCTGTGCGATCCCGGCGGACGGGAGGTGGGGCGGGGCCTGGTCAACTACAGCGCCGAGGAACTGCGGCGGATCAAAGGCAAGAAAACCGCCGAGATCCCCTACATCTTGGGCTACGAGGGAGTCGATACAGCGGTTCACCGGGATAACCTGGCCCTGCTTGACTAACACCTCAATCCCCCGGCTTAACCACCCACTCCACGGGGGTTTTGCTGGGATCGGGCAATTTCAGCGAAAACAGCCCTGCCATCAAAATCAACAGGGTGGAAAACCAGAGGCAGCCCTCCAGACCGTAAAGCTGGAAGAGGATCCCCGAAGTCACCGTCCCCAGCAGGCGCCCACCGGAGTTGGCCATGTAGTAAAAGCCCACGTTGAGGGCGACATCGTCATCCTCTGTGTAGGCCAGTACCAGATAGGAGTGCACCGCCGAGTTGAAGGCAAAGACGATCCCGAAGAGGATGAGGCCGCCGGTAACCACCCATTGCGGCGGCAGGCCGGCCATAAAAGCGGTAGCAATGAGTGCCGGCACCGCCGTCAAGGTGAACGTCCAGATCTGGATGGTGCGGGCCTTGGGGGCGCGACCCGGGCGACCTCCTCCCAGGAGCTGGGGCGCTAGGAACTGGATGATCCCATAGCCAATGACCCAGAGGGCCATGTAGCTGCCCACCTGCATAAAGCTCCAGCCTAGGCTGTCGTAGAGGAACACCGGCAGGGCCACCACAAACCACACATCGCGCGACCCAAAGAGGAAAAAGCGGGCGGCTGAGAGGAGGTTGATCTCGCGGCTTTTGGAAAACAGCCGCTTGAAGGGGATCTTGGCCTTGACCTTGCCCATGTCCGCCGGCAGCAGGATCCCGGAACAGAAGATCAAAGCCAGCGCCCCCGCCTGGACGAAATTGGCCATGCGGAAGCCCATGGGATCCCCGTAGATCTCAGTGAAGATCTGCAGCAGGGCCGCCCCGACGAAAAACCCTACCCCCTTGAGGGCGTTTTTGGATCCCGTCAGCATGGCCACCCAGCGGAAGAGGCGGGACTCGGCCTCCTTGGGCACCACCAGGCGGATGGCGCTTTTGGAGCTCATCTTGGTGAGATCTTTGGCGATCCCGGCCAGGGCTTGGGCCGTCATCACATAGGCCACCTGGCCCCAGACCGGCCATTGCAGGTTGATCACCCCCAGCATCACCAAGCCGAAGATCTGGATGGCGATGCCCCCGTACAGCGTCAGCCGCAGGCCAAACAGGGATCCAATCCAGCCGCCCAGAAAGTTGGTGATCACCCCAAAGATCTCGTAGAAGAGAAACAGCATGGCAATCTGAATCGGGGTGAAGCCCAACTTGTGGAAGTGGAGCAGCACCAACATGCGGATGGCGCCGTCGGTGAGGGTAAAGCCCCAGTAGGCAGCCGTTACCAGGGCATAGTTGCGCACGGCGGCAGCTTGGGCGCTCGAGACAGCAGTCATGGGCAGGCCTCCAAGGGGGATGCTTCAAAAAACGCTTCTATAAACTGAGGGCCACCTTGCGGGCCAATTCCGCCATGCGGTTGGCGTAGCCCCATTCGTTGTCGTACCAGGCCAGGATCTTCACCTGCGTGCCATCTACCACCATGGTGGAAGGGGCATCCACAATGCTGGAGCGGGGATCCCCCTTGAAATCCACCGAGACCAGCGGCAGCTCCTCATAGCCAAGGATGCCCTTGAGTTCCCCCTCGGCTGCCGTTTTTAAGAGATGATTCACCTCTTCCACCGTGGTGGGCCGCTTTACCTCGAACACCGCGTCGGTCAAAGAGGCATTGAGCAGGGGCACGCGCACGGCAAGGCCGTTGAGCTTTCCCTTCAGCTCAGGGTAGATGAGGCCGATGGCCTTGGCCGAGCCGGTGGTGGTGGGCACCAAAGACAGCAGAGCCGAGCGGGCCCGCCGCAGGTCTTTGTGGGGGGCATCCACCATACTTTGGGTATTGGTGACGTCGTGGACGGTGGTGATCACCCCGTGCAGGATGCCGATCCCCTCGTGGATGACCTTTACCAAGGGGGCCAGGCAGTTGGTGGTGCAGGAGGCGGCTGTGAGCAAATGGTGGCGAGCGGGGTCGTAGAGGTGGTCGTTGACGCCCATGACGATGTTGAGGGCCTCTTCATCCTGGACGGGGGCAGCCACAATGACTTTGCGCACCCCTGCTTTGAAGTAGGCATCCAGCTCTGCCGCCTTGACGAATTTGCCCGAGCACTCCAGCACCAGGTCGATCCCCAGATCCGCCCAAGGGACTTCGCCGGGAGATTTGAACTCGCTGAAGGTAAGGGTTTTGTCTTGGATGCGCAGCCGTTGCTCAGATGCCTCGATGTCGGTGTTCCAGCGGCCCTGCACTGAGTCGAACTTGAGCAGGTGAGCCGCAGTAGCAGGCCCACCTTTGATCTCGTTGATGTGGGCAAACTCCAGCTCCGGCCAACCCCAAGCCGCCCGCAGCACCAAACGCCCAATGCGGCCAAAACCGTTGATACCCACCCGTGCCGCCATAGATCCCCTCCCCCCAGCCGAATCTCGCCTAAAGCCTACCAGAGCTAACTCGGGGTTATCAAGTTAAGGAGAATCGGCCAGGCCCTGGGCAACCTTGCACTCTTCCAATTCCAAAGCCACCCAAAGGGCCTTTCCCTGTCCCTTGCTCCGTGTCGACCTGGCTGCAGGCAGGGAACCTGTGGGATCGCTGCAGCAACAGGGGGGCAAGTAGGGCCAATTTGCCTGGGCTGGCCTGCTGCTCTCGCCTAGGGCCGGCGGGAGTTGTTGACGTCCAAGGCCGGCCATTCCACCCGTTCCACCTGGGGTCGAAAGCCCAGCCAAGGAGTGGCCAACTGGGCAAACCGCTCCGGATCCCCACTCACATAGAAGCGGTGAGGTTCTGCCTGGCTAGCAGTTGAGGGTCGGCGCAGGCCCCAGAGGCTGAGTTCCCGGGCCAGGGATCCCACCAGCGCCACGCCGGGATCCACCCGTCTGACCGAAGAGGGCAGCAAGGACTTCAGGAGAGGATCCAGCAGCGGGTAGTGGGTGCAGCCGTAGACGAGGGTGTCGATCCCCTGTTGCAGGAGCGGCTGCAAATAGCGTTCAGCCGCTTGGCGCAGCTCGGGGCCGTCCAACTGGCCGGCTTCGATGAGGGGGACGAACTCCGGGCAGGCCTGCTCCCAGCACTGGACAGGTTGGGGAAAGCGCCGGGGATCCAGGGCGCTGTACTCTTGAATGGCCTTGGAGTAGGCGCGGCTTTTGACCGTGGCTGCCGTGGCAATGACCCCAATGCGGGATCCCTGGGCCAGGGCCGCCTGGGCGCCGGGCAGGATCAGCCCCAGAATGGGCAGGGCAAACTCCTGCTGCACCTGCTCCAGGGCCAGTGCCGAGCTGGTGTTGCAGGCCATCACCACCACCTTCACCGGCTGCGCCTGCATCCAGCGGAGGATCTGCCGCACAAAAGTCAAGATCTCCTCGGCGGAGCGATCCCCATAGGGCAGCCGCGCCGTGTCGGCAAAGTAGACAAGGCGCTCCTGGGGCAAGCGACGGCGCAGGGCCCGCCAGACGGTGAGCCCGCCCAAGCCACTGTCAAACACCCCAATTGGCCAACTGGGATCCGGATCTGATCCCCACTCCCAACGCATGCTCCGTTCTCCTCAACACCTTGGCTGAAGCTGCTGTATCCTACCCTGCTTCCGAGAGTCTCGGCGACAGCTTCCCTACCCTGGGACTTCGTCCCTTCACGGAGTGGGCCGTAGGGGCGAACGGCTCAAACCAAAGATCCGACCGAGTCCCTATCTTTGGCGGCTACGCAGAAAGGCCTCGATGCCCTCGGCAATGGCCCGCGCCAAAATGGCCTGGTATTCGGGGGTAGCCAACTTTCGCCCTTCGGTTGGGTTGGTTACATACCCCAGCTCCAGCAGCACCGAAGGCATGCCCACCGGCGTTTCCCGCACCATGAAGAAGCGGGCCCGTCGCACCCCCCGGTCGGCGGCGCCGCTGGCCCTCACCAAGCTGCGGTGCAAGACCACAGCCAGCTCGGCGCTGTCGGGCCGCAGGTAGTAGGTCTCAATGCCGTGGATGCTGGAGCGCTCTAGAGCATTGGCGTGGATGCTCACCAGCAGAGTGGCGTTGGCCTGCACGGCCATATCCACCCGCGGCTGCAGCAGCACTTCCCGGTCGTCGGTGCGGGTCATCACCACCTCATACCCCCGCTCTTGCAACAGGTGTCGTACCTGGTGGGAAACGGAGAGCACGATGTCCTTTTCCTGGATCCCACCCACCCCAATGGCACCGGGATCCCGTCCGCCGTGGCCTGGATCGATGGCGATGACCGTCCGGCCCCGGCGGGAAGGAAGGGAAGCTTGGGCAGGCGGTTGCGGCTGGGGTGCGGACGGCGGAGCGTGGAGGGGGCGCAGCTCCAGGGTGATGCGGCGGGATCCCTGGCCGGGATTGGGCTCAAAGACGTTGAACTCTTCGGCAGGTTGCACCAGAATGCTGACCGTGCGGGCATCTTCCTGCACAAAGCGGATCCGCTGCACCGGCCCTCCAATTGGCAAGCCGGGATCCGGCAAGGACTCGGGTAGGCGGGCCGGTGCCACGTTGATGCGGTAGCCGCCGCTTTCCGGATCCCAGCCGGCCCGGTAGAACATGAACCCATCGGCGCTGATGATGAGCTGATTCCCCCGCAGCTCCACAGAGCGCAAGGTAGCCAGGGGCCCTTGGGAGTCGGCAGAGCTGAGATCGGGCAGAAGGCTGGCCTGGGCAGCACCCCCGGCGGGCTGGATCCAGATTCCTCCCTGCTGCGGGTCGTAGCGGGCCTCCCAGTCGCCACTGGAAGGATCCACATCCAAGACCACGCGGGCGATGGTGGGCTCGAATTGCCCCACCCGCAGCCGCGAAACCCCCAGGCGGTTGACGGTATAGACCCGCTGGGTGAGGGCGGGGCTGAGGGTGGTGTTGAGAAAATCCACCACCACTCGATCCGGATCGAGGATGCGCCGCACCGTGGTGGAAGGGCTACCCTGAGTGCGGATGAAAAAGCCCTCCGCTTGCGGAGAAATGGCCAAGATCCGATGGCTGGAAGGGGAGGTTGCAGGAGGAGAGAGTGGGCTGGCTTCGGGGCGGCGGGGCAGCGGCGGGGACGGTGAGATGGGATCCCTGGGGCCGGCTGCCGAGGGAAATAGCGGTGCTGCTGCGGGCAAGGGCTGCTCGGGTTGGAGGAACTGGACAGCCCAGCGGGAGGGACCAGCCGTGAGCAGTTGCAGTTGGTCGAGGCTGAGAGGCTGATCCGGCTGCAGGTGCAGCACAAAGCGAGTGATCGTTGGGGTGAACTGTTTGATCTCCAACGAGGTAACCCGCCCCGGAAAGGTCTGGGTTTGGGGCTCCCGCCCAAAGAGAGTGTTGGGAAAATCCAGCACTACCCTAGGAGGGTTTTGCAGCACAAACAGAAAAGGACGCACCTCTCCCTGGGTGTTGACCTCTAGCCATCCCCGCTGCGGGTCGTAGTGCCAACTCTCGATGCGAGACAAGCCAGGAACGGCGGTCAGCTCTGCTTGAGCGGGCAAGGGGGAAAATAAACCTGCTCCGGCCAAGCCCAGCAGCAGCGTTGCCCCCCACAGAGAGCTCTGCCTAGACAGTTTGGGCTCCCGTTCCAATCCAGGCATGAATTGCACCCACTCCGGCACACCTGCTGCCCTCAACTATACCAAGCTCCCCCCAGAGCGGCCTGAGAGGGAGCGCAATTTCGCCGTTGCCAGTCGGCCCAGGCCACAATGGGTAGGGATCCTCGTCCTGCCTCTGGAGTGTGGATGTCCCCCCTACCTGATCCCCTCCCCCTGGCCCGCGCTGGGGACAGCCAAGCGATCCTGCGGGTGGTTCGGGCAGAGCTCCTGAAGTGGCGCTGGCCCGCGCAAGTGTATCTTGCCGACAACACCTTGCGCATCGACCTGCTGGGATCCCCGTCCCAAAGCCCCTCTCCGCCGGTTGTTGTGGCCCGGCTGTTTTTGATGGTGAAGCAACTGCGGATTCCACGCCTAGAGCAATTGGAAATCCGCGCTTTCTGTGGCTCTCAGTTGCTTTGGCAGCGCAGCCTGCGTTTGAGATCCCAAAAGCGATGGGATCGGTTTTCTTTTGATAGCTGGGCGATAAATATCTGGGCTTACCCAGTTGCATTTGTGGTAGCCCTGCTGGTAAACAGCATTGCCCTATTGGAGTTGTTACATTTGCCTTGGCACATTTGGATTCACGAGCTGGGCCATGCCAGCATTGCCTGGTGGAGCGGGCATCGAGCTTTGCCCTTACCTTTTGGCTGGACCAGCATCAGTCCGGAAAAGGATCCCTTTGTGTACTTTGGGATCCTCTTTTTGCTGAGCTTGCTATTCTGGTTGACCCGCAAGGAGCGGATTCGATGGCTACAGGCATTGGTTGTTGTTCTTGCGCTGCTGCAGTTTTATATGACCTGGCTAATGCCCAATCGCACCAAAGAAATGCTAATTACCTTTGGCGGCGTGGGCGGCGAGTTTTACATCAGCACCTTCTTGATGGCCTGCTTTTATCTTCGCTTGCCAGATCGCTGGCGGTGGGACTTTTGGCGATTCGTCGTTCTGGGAGTTGCAGCCAGCAGCCTCTGGAGAAGCTTTTGGCAATGGCACAGAATCCAAAAAGGGCTAGCTCCGATCCCGTGGGGAACTCTGCTGTGTGGCCAGGGGGATGCTGGTGGGGATATGAACCGCTTGGTTGATGATTTTGGCTGGAGTGCCGACCAAATTATCCAGACCTACAAATGGTTAGGGAACTTGTGCATTTTGTTTATATTGGGCTTGTATATCGTATTTTTATTGCGAATGAACGATGGGATTTGGCTAAACCTACAAGCAAGGCTGATCCTCTGGGCTGATGCTCTTTCTGTGCCAAGCAAACACCGCTGAGGTAGGGCAGAGCAGGATCCTACCGGCATCGCATTCTAGGTAGGATCTCAGGCAATTAAGCCGGCTGGGGAGGACACCAGAAAAGATTGCGGCTGGAAACTCCCAGAGAATGGAGGATCTCTCTCATGATCTCTGTGCAGTACCGCCAATGCTCGGGATCCGCACACATGCGGTCGGGGTTGAACTCCATATCGTAGTGGATGACATTGGGGATCCCGGCAAACTCCTCTGAAGGCTGAGGGGAAATGATAAGGAGTAGGAAGGGCTTGCCCTTTCGCTTAGCGGACAATTTATCCATCAAGTCGATCACCGCGCCCCGCTGACAGCCGCCTGTGCGCACGAACAAGATCTTGTCCGCCTTTTCCAAGACATATAGAAAGCGCTTGGCGCGAGCTGTATAACGAGTCCGCATCCGCTCATGGATTGGATTCATATTCTGCAGGGGGTCTTCCCCCTCTTCCACCTCATGGCCGAAAGAAAGACCTGTCCACTTGCTGTGATAAATTCGCCTGTCTTCAGGGCTGTAGTGCAAATATTGCGGATCCCACATGCCCTGAAACTCGTGGTGGATCATATCGGCTACATCCGCTAGGTTGCTGGTGCGGGTTAGATCAAACGGAAAGGCAGGCCCGTCGTATTCCAACTTGTAGAGCAGCATCCGCACCGCACAGCGATCCCCCAGGGGAACAACAGCAACGCGATGAATATCAGATAAGGCGCATGTGTATTCCAATAGCATGACCGAGTTGGGAGCAGCCTTGACCCGGCTTTCCAACCCCCCCTCTCCAATCATCAACGTGCGAAAGGGAGCATCGCGATAGAGGGGATCCTCATAAACGCCTGTTGGCAGAGCTTTGAGGGCAGCCCGCACTTCTTTCCACATAGGGTGGATGTTGTACTCATAGCTGCTTTGGTTAATCACACACAGGCGGGGCTTGGGATCCAAGCCGGCGGATGGGTAGCTAAGTTTGAGGAGTGTTAGAGTCCCGTCACTAAAGACTATTTCTGAGGATTCCGGAGAGAAAAAATCGGCTGCCGGAGAAAAGACAAGGTCGGCATCTGGGGGAATGGAAAGGGTTGTTTGAATCAAGCCATTCTCATGAATGGAGAGGGAGTACAAAGGTTGATCTTGCCCTTTCTCACCGCTTTTACCAATATATAAGCCTGGCTGTAGTCGAGCTTCTTGAAAAGCAGCTTGTAAAGATTGCCAAGTCGGTGTCAAGGTGTAATCATAAGGAGTAATATTAACAAGGCGGAATCGATTCTGACCCTCCAAGGCCGCCCAAAAGCCAGAGGGATCCTCAAAAATCAGCTTTTCTTTGGATGATGCCAGCTTTAGGGGGGCTGACTTCACAGTGTTGGGATCAAAAATCGAGAGGTCAATAGCCGCAAACATGAGTTGGTGCCCCTTGGTATTAGGGTGGGCCGCGTCAAAAGCCAGATCTGGCTTCCAGCGCCCCTGGCCATCGTCTAAGATGGGCAGCCAGTTGAACACGGGGCATCCCCAACTGAGCATCCTTTGCTGAGTTTCCTGCAAAAGCAGATGCTGTTCTAGGCCGTAGTCTGCATGGGGGTAAACCCCTCCCAAAACTGGCAAGGCTCCAATGTCTTGAATTCGCTGAATTAACCGCTGCAGGCCGTTTTCAAACCGCCTTTGGACGGCACGGCGATGCTCCGGCAGAGCCGTGGCCAAGCCTTCATTTCCCAAAGACAAGGCAACAATAACGACATCGGGATGTTCAGGGATCACCACCTGCTCAAATCGGGCCAGGGTTCGGCTGACGTTTGCCCCCAATTCGGAGAGGTTCCGCACTTGATGGCCATAGCGTTCTCGTAGAGCTTTCTGCAACAGCCAGGCCCATCCTCGCAACAGCCAGGCGCTGCACCCCAGGGCCACCGAACTGCCCAAGACGACTATCTTCAGTCCCGGACAATCTTCGGGCTCAGGCTCGCTCACCGGCAAGGCAAAATAGCCGTATGGATAGAAAGGGATCCGGCCAAACTCGCCATCTTCCACGATCAAAACTGCCGGCAAAGGTTCCGGCTCAAGCGGCACCCAGCGATTCCTATCGGTGGCTTCCCAAATAACTTCGCCATCGGCCTGAACGCGCAGGTACCGGTACTGATACATTTACGCTGAACACTGCTGAGCATTACTGCTCAGCGGTGAAGCGATAGCATTCTGTCCGTTTCCGTTGTCACTACGCGACGCTGAC
>NZ_JBSSDI010000045.1:0-17136 GCF_054060575.1 Thermostichus sp. MS-CIW-15
TCAGCATCGCGTAGTGACAACGGAAACGGACAGAATGCTATCGCTTCACCGCTGAGCAGTAATGCTCAGCAGTGTTCAGCGTAAATGTATCAGTACCGGGCAGACTCGCAGCAAGGCGACCAAGGCTCAGCGCTGTTCTACGACGGGAAGCTAGTTTACCTGTCAGCAGTAGGGCCAGTCGTTTCTAATTCTTGAGAGATTGAGCTCAGGGGAGTCGGCCCTCACCCCCAGCCCCTCTCCCAGGGGGAGAGGGGAGCTAGAGATAGTGCTTCGCGCTGCCGGCGCCTTCGCGACAGCGTTGCGTAGCAATAACGACGTAGAGAAACGTTGCATCTATTTGAAATGACTATATCTGTCAAGTCATTACAAAGCCACTGCAGGGGATATACAGTCATTCTGGATGAGCTTAAGACTTTTCCCCCGCGCTTTACAGCAAAATAGGCGATTGTTCAACAAGGGATCCGCCCAAGCGCTCCACGCTGCCATTGCGACTACCCCCAGCCCCTCTCCCAGGGGGGAGAAGGGCCAGGCGGCACTGTTTGGGTTTTGGCGCGATAAAGAAGCTGAGTGCCTTTCTCTAACTCAGGGTGGCTACGGGCTGGGCTTCTACCAAAAGCTGCTGGGTTTGCAAGTCGAAGATAGTGGCCAACAGCCGCCGCGAGGCATCGACGGCAAATTCCACCTTGAGGCGATCTTCTCCTGCCCGACCTGGGGGCTGCAGGCGGGCCAGACAAGCCGGCTCAGCACCCAGGGATCGAAAATCGGTTTGTCGGGTAAGTTGGCGGCTGCTCATGCGCCCCAGCTCGTCATAGACCACCTCGGCCTGGGCCACCTGGGCCACTTCCCCCACATCGAGTCGAATTTCGGTCTGGCCATCGTTGGCCACCTGCAAGATCAAGGGCTCGGAGCGTCGGCAAGGGTAGGGGCTGCCCCGCTCGAAGAGGGGATAGTAGATGTAACTTTTTTGCCAGGGATCCCAGAGGCGGATGGCGTAGCTGTGGTGCAGGCGATCCTCGAGCTTGACCTGGCGGCCCACCTGCAGAGCGCCCAGGGCCACGGCGTCGAAGGGGCGCTCGCAGCGGACTTTCTTTTTGCCGAAGTAGGAGCGGAGCAGCTCTTGGACTGCCGGCAGTTGGGAGCTGCCTCCCACCAGGAGCACCTGCTCAATTTGGCTTTTGCCCACTCCCCTTGCCTGGGCGCTGAGCAGCACCTCGTCTAGGCACTGGCGGATCTGGTCGAGGAGCTGGTGGGTTTCTAAAATCTCCTCCAGCGCCTGCCGATTCAAGCGCAGCTCATAGGCAGTTAGAGTCTCGTCGTCGAACCAACTGCCCACAGCCTCCGGCTGGGCAGAAAGGGCGATCTTGAGCTGTTCTGCCTGCTCCAAAAGCGTCATCCAGCTCAGGGCCCCCAGCTGCTGCCGGCTCAGCCCCAGTTGCCCCAGCAGGTATTCGGCTATCCAGATGTCGATATCCACCCCGCCCACGTAGGCGTCGGCCTTGGCGATCACCTCTGCCTTGAGGACGGGGTTGCCCGGCTGGGGGGCAAGGGTGCGCACCAGGCTGAGATCCAGGGTGCCGCCGCCGAAATCCACCACCAGCACCACGGATCCCGGCTGGCCGACCGCATAGCCCAGGGCAGCGGCAGTGGCCTCGTCCACAATTTGAACGGGATCCCCGGCCACCCCCCGCAGCCAGTTCAAGTAGCGCTCAAAGGAGCCGACGGGAGCGGTAAACACCACCTGTTGCGGCTGCAGGTATTCTTGCTGGACGGCTTCCATCACCGCCTGCAAAAAAGCCTGAGCCACCCTCTCGGCGTCGTAGCGCTCCCCATCGAGAATCCGCGGTGGGGGGACAAACTCCGCCACCAGATCCCGCTTGAAGCCCTGAAACAGCCGCTGCGGCTCCACTGCCCCCCAACGCCCGGCCCGCACCGTTTCCCCCACCAAGAGCTGGCCTTTTCCCTTGACATAGACCAGGCTGGGAATGGCCGAGTAGCCCGGGCGGGAAAGGCCGGGAAAGCTGAGCAGGCGGGGCGCTTCTTGGACGGGATCCCAAACTGCCACCACAGTATTGCTGGTGCCGAAATCGATAGCCAGCGTTGCTTTGGGGACAGGTGCCATCAGCTCAATCCTCCGGGCAGCGAGCGGCTGACTTTGGCCGGGCAGAGGATGTAGTCTTTCCGGCGGTAGCCGACAAAGCGGATGTAGACGGGATCCCCTGGCCGAATGTCCGGCTGATCCGGCTGGTGCAGTTGCGGGTCGAAGGGGACGGACTCAAGAGGGCTGCCGATGGCTTCATACCCCCACTGCTGCAGCAGGGCATCCAGCGACCGGAAGAGGGCCGTCACGTTTTGGGCCGGCCAATCGGGCTTGCGCCGGGCAATCTCGCGGACGGTGGGGTAGCTGGTCAGCAGCGGCTGCAGCAGGGAAAAGATCGCTTCTGCAGTGTTCGAGCCCCTTGGACTAGGGTCGCCACCGCCAAGCAGGGATCCCAACTCCCACTCTAAAGCGGCAGCCAGCTTCTGCAGTTGCTCCAGGCGCAGGGATCCCCACTGCCCTTGGCGCACCTGATCGAGGGCGCGGCGGCTGATCCCCGCCCGGGCTTGCAGAGCCTGCCAAGAGGAGAGGCCAACGGCTTGCATCCGTTCCCGCAGCCAACTGTCCAGCGGTCTCTCGGCCATGGGGTTTTGCCAGGGATCCCTACGATCATGCCCCAACTTGGGCCTGGGTCAGGGATCCACAAAGCGCAGGGAGCGGGCTATGGCTTCCACGTCCCGGTCGTAGCGCTCGCGCCGGCTGGCCGGATAGACCAATTCAAAGCCAGCCTCTAGAGAGGGGCTGACGAGCTTTTTGAGGTAAAAAATCCGCTGGCCGTCTGGCTCGTAGCCGGAGACCACGAAAAAATCCCGACCGGCAACTTGATAGGTAACCCGGCGTCGGCTTTCCCGGCTGCGCTGCAGCTCCTCTTGCAGGGCGCTGGCGGGCGTTGCTTGAAAGACGTTGTAGCCGCCCCAAGCGCGCAGCTCAGCTCCATCTTTCCCGATAAATACCTGGCCGTCGCTGTTGTCAGCTTCCCCTTGGGGGATAAAGTCTGCCGGGTAGTCGATGCGGTAGCCAAAGCGGGCATTGATGTAGGGTTGAAAACCTAACTGGGCTGAGATTCCATTTTCCAAGCTGAGCCCGGCAAGCAGACAGGCTAGGCACGCGGCAGATCTTCTTAACTCGGTAGCCCTCTCCATACCCCTAAGTGTAGGCTGCTCTTGGAGAAGGCTGCGCCCAAAACCAAAATCCGAGGACTCCGGAAATCTTTTCCCTACAAAGAGGTCGGCCCATCTCCTTCCTGAGAGTTCTGTAGAATTGGGGAAGTTTATCTCCTATTGCCGGCTGCCAAACTCCTGCTAACCCTCTGCCATGACCACGACTTCCCCAGCTACTGCTGCCCATCCTGCTGCTTTGGATCCCCTTGACCCGAGGGTGCGTCCGGATCCGCAGGGCCGGTTTGGGCCGTTTGGGGGCCGGTTTGTGCCGGAAACCCTGATGAGTGCCCTCACAGAGCTGGAGGAAGCCTTTGAGCGGCATTGGCGGGATCCCGAGTTTCGCGCCGAGTTCCACAGCTTGTTGCGGGATTTTGTCGGTCGGCCCAGCCCCCTCTACTTTGCCCAGCGGCTGACCGAGCACTACGACGGCCCCCAGATCTACCTCAAGCGCGAAGACCTCAACCACACCGGCGCCCACAAGATCAACAACGCCCTTGGCCAAGTGCTGCTGGCGGTGCGCATGGGCAAGCGAAGGATCATTGCCGAGACCGGCGCTGGCCAGCATGGGGTGGCTACGGCAACGGTGTGTGCTCGTTTTGGGCTGGAATGCGTCATCTACATGGGGGCAGTGGACATGGAGCGGCAGGCCCCCAATGTGCAGCGGATGCGCCTGCTGGGCGCTGAGGTAAGGGGGGTCGAATCAGGCACAGCCACCCTCAAAGACGCCCTCTCCGAGGCCATCCGCGACTGGGTAACCAACGTGGAGACCACCCACTACGTCATCGGCACGGTGGCCGGACCCCACCCCTACCCGAAGCTGGTGCGGACCTTTCACGATGTCATCGGCCAGGAGACGCGGCAGCAGTGCCAAGAGAAATGGGGAGGACTGCCGGACGTGCTGCTGGCCTGTGTGGGCGGCGGCTCCAATGCCCTGGGGTTGTTCAACGAGTTTGTTCAGGATCCCCAAGTGCGGCTTATCGGCATCGAGGCTGCCGGGGAGGGCTTGCACACCTCCCGCCACGCCGCCACCCTCAGCCGCGGTCGCGTTGGGGTCTTGCACGGGGCCATGAGCTACCTGCTGCAAGATGAAGAAGGCCAGGTGCAGGAGGCCCATTCCATCAGCGCCGGCTTGGATTACCCCGGCGTGGGGCCGGAGCACAGCTACTTAAAAGCAATTGGGCGAGCCGAGTACTACGCCGTTACCGACGACGAGGCGGTAGAGGCGCTGCTGCTGCTGTCGCGCCTGGAGGGGATCATCCCCGCTCTGGAGACGGCCCATGCCCTGGCCTACCTGAAGACTTTGGCCCCCCAGCTTGGCCCCCAGCAGCGGGTGGTGGTCAACTGCTCCGGGCGGGGCGACAAGGATCTGAACACCGTTTTCAAGTACTTGCAGAAGCGGGGGCATAGCCTAGCCTAGAGTTGGGTTGGCAAGATCCTCAGCTCGTGTCCACCTTTGCCATTCGATCGCTCAGCCTGCTGGCCTTGTTTCTGGGGGCAGGGCTAGGGCTGCTGGCCGGATCCCGGCCAGAGGTTTCTGGGCGCGTTGGCGGGATCCCGTCCCCGGCCACGAGTTCCCCGGCAGGCGCCTTGCCCCGCAACGGCGGGACGGAGGGGATCCCTGCTTCCGTCCAGCCGCAACCCTTGCCCAAGACGCTGCCGGCCCTGGCGCGGCAGGCCATCGCCCACTACTTCGCCACTGGCCAGGTGCTGCCTGCTCCAGAAGAGATCCCGCCCCACTGGCGGCGCCCGGCGGGAGTTTTTGTTACGGTGACCAGGGAGGGACGGCCCCGCGGCTGTTGGGGCAGCTTGGATCCCGGCGGCGAGGATCTGGCCAGGGCCACCATCCGGGCGGCGGTGGGGGCTGTTACTCGCGACTGGCGCTATCGGCCCCTGCAACCCGGCGAGCTGGAGTCGGCTTCTATTCAGGTGGCCATCGTGCGACGGGTGGTGCCCATCCCCTCTCTGGAGCAGGTGGATCCCACCCGCATGGGCCTGTTCATTCGCGCGGGGACACGGGGGGCGGTGTTGCTGCCCGGAGAGGCTCTGACGACGGCCTGGCAGCTCTCCACCGCCAAGCAATTGGCCGGGATCCCTGCCGATCAGCCGGTGGAGCTGTTTCGCGTGGAGGCGGAGCTGTTGCATGAGTTCTGAGGCAGAGCGGTGGCTGGCCGCCGTGGTGGGCAACACCCACGTGCGCTGGGGCTGGTTTGCTGGCGAGAGCTTGGTGAAGGTGGAGCAGTTTCCCGCCCACCAACCCCTATCCTGGCCAGAAGAGACGGAGCTGTGGCTAGCTGCCGTTGCCTCTGCCCCTTTGCCGCCCCGATCCCCCTGGGTGCATTGCCTTGAGCTCTCCCAGGTGCCGCTGCGGGATCCCTACCCAAGCCTGGGGCTGGATCGGGCACTGGCTCTGTGGGCCGCCGGGATCCGCTACGGCTGGCCCTGCTTGGTCATCGACGCCGGCACCGCCTTGACCCTGACGGGAGCTGACGCCGAGGGATCCCTGGTGGGAGGAGCGATCCTGCCCGGCCTGGGGTTGCAGGCGCAGGCGCTGGCCGACCACACCGCCTGGCTGCCCAAAGTGGAGTGGGATCCCGGCGCTCCCATACCCCCCCGCTGGGCCAGGAACACTGGGGCCGCCATCCGCAGCGGCATTCTTCATACCCTGCTGGCCGGCTTGCGGGATTTTCTGGCCGACTGGCGCCGCCGCTTTCCCCAAGGCCCGCTGCTAGTAACCGGCGGCGATGGCGAGCTACTCTACCCCCACCTGCGGCCCCTTGACGCAGAGCTGCGCTGGGATCCCCACCTGGTGTTGCGGGGGATTGCCGGCTGCCGTCAGTTGCACCGCGTCGTCCGCAAGCCTTCTGGTGCAGAATAGAAGACAGTCTCTCCCAGCCGCCTGCGAGCGGGCAGCTTCTTGCTCAGGGATCCCATGGCCAACGGCAACTCCTTCGGCGTCTTGTTTTGCGTCACCACCTACGGCGAGTCCCACGGGGGGGCGGTGGGGGTGGTGGTGGACGGCTGCCCGCCGCGGCTGCCCTTGAGCGAGGCCGACATCCAGGCGGAGCTGGATCGGCGCCGTCCCGGCCAGAGCCACATCACCACGCCGCGCCAGGAGGCGGATCGCTGCCAGATCCTCTCCGGGGTTTTCCAAGGCTTTACCCTCGGCACCCCCATCCACATCCTGGTGCGCAACCAGGACGCCCGCCCCCAGGATTACAGCGAGATGGCCACCACCTTCCGCCCTTCCCATGCCGATGCCACCTACCAGGCCAAGTACGGCATCCGCAACTGGCAGGGGGGAGGGCGGGCCTCGGCGCGGGAGACCATTGGCCGGGTGGCCGCCGGGGCCATCGCCAAGAAGATCCTGCGCCTGGCAGCAGGGGTAGAGATCCTGGCCTATGTGCAGCGGGTCCAAGACGTAGAGGCCCAGGTGGATCCCAGCTCCGTGACGGCGGAGCAGGTGGAAGCCAACATCGTCCGCTGCCCCGATCCAGCCGCGGCGGCGGCGATGATTGAAAAAATTGAAGCAGCGGCGCGGGAAGGAGATTCTCTCGGGGGAGTGGTGGAATGTGTGGCCCGCAATGTGCCCCGCGGGCTGGGCTGCCCGGTGTTCGACAAATTGGAGGCCGACCTGGCCAAGGCGGTGATGTCGCTGCCGGCCAGCAAGGGGTTTGAGATCGGTTCGGGGTTTGCCGGCACCTACCTGACGGGCAAGCAGCACAACGACGAGTTCTACATGACCCCCAGCGGCTGGCGCACCCGCAGCAACCGCTCCGGCGGCATCCAAGGGGGCATCAGCAATGGCGAAGACATCGTCCTGCGGGTGGCCTTCAAGCCCACTGCCACCATTCGCCAGCCCCAAAACACCGTTACCCTCGACGGCCGGGAGACTGTCTTGGCGGCGCGGGGACGCCACGATCCCTGCGTGCTGCCGCGGGCAGTGCCGATGGTGGAGGCGATGGTAGCCATAGTTCTCTGCGACCATCTGCTGCGCCACCACGCCCAGTGCCGATCCCTGGCCTTGCCAGAGGTGCCCATTCCCGCCGTTCCCCTGCCCCACAGCTAGCGGCAGCCGGTCGGAGTCCTTGTATCCTAAGAAAGAGGCGGGATCCCTGTTCATGGCCAAGGCCAAAACCGTCTGGGAGTGCAGCCAGTGCGGCGAGCGCTACCCCAAGTTTTTGGGCCGCTGCGACAACTGTGGCGCCTGGAACACGCTGACGGAGGTGGTCGTCGCCCCCTCTTCTAAGTCTGGGCCACCGCAGCGGCTCGTTCCCCAGCGCAGCCGCGGCAACGGGATGCCCCTGTCGGCCCTTCCCCTCTCCCAAGTCTCCTCGGAGAGCCACCCCCGCCTCTCCTCTGGCTCCGGCGAGTTCGACCGGGTGTTGGGAGGTGGCATCGTGCCGGGATCCCTGGTGTTGATCGGCGGCGATCCAGGCATTGGCAAGAGCACCCTGCTGCTGCAGACTGCTGCGCATCTCGCCAAGCGGGGGCCCATCTTGTACGTGTCGGGGGAGGAATCGGCCCAGCAGATCAAGCTGCGCGCCGCTCGCATTAGCGGGACGGAGTCCTTGCGGCTGGGGATAGAAAGCGAGCAGCTCTACCTATTGGCGGAAACCGACCTGGAGGCCATTGTGGCCGAGATCCAGGCCCTACAGCCCCAGGTGGCGATCATCGACAGCATCCAGGCCATCTTCTGGGGGCAGCTCAGCTCGGCGCCGGGATCCGTTTCCCAGGTGCGGGAATGCGCCGGCCTCTTGATGCGAGTGGCCAAAAAACTGGGGGTGGCCCTGCTCATCGTTGGCCATGTTACCAAAGATGGATCCCTGGCCGGGCCCAAGGTGCTGGAGCACCTGGTGGACACCGTCTTGTACTTTGAGGGGGATCGCTTTCAGAGCCACCGCCTGCTGCGCGCCGTCAAAAACCGCTTTGGGGCGGCCCAGGAAATCGGCGTTTTCGAGATGACCGCCTCTGGCTTGGTGGAGGTGGACAATCCCTCGCAGCTTTTTTTGAGCAGCCGGGATCAGGCCACGCCGGGAACGGCCACCATCGTCGCCTGTGAGGGCACCCGCCCCTTGGTGGTGGACGTGCAGGCCCTGGTCAGCCCCACCAGCTACAGCTCCCCCCGCCGCACCGCCACCGGCATCGAGCTCAACCGCTTTTTGCAGATCTTGGCGGTGCTGGAAAAACGGGTGGGGATCCCGCTTTCCAAATACGACGCCTACATTGCCTCCGCCGGCGGCATCCAGGTGGCCGAGCCAGCTGCCGACTTGGGGGTGGCGGTGGCCGTGGCCGCCAGCTTCCGAGATCGCCAGGTGGATCCCTTTACGGTCTTGATCGGCGAGGTGGGCCTGGGGGGACAGGTGCGCCCGGTGGCGCAGTTGGAGCAGCGCCTCAAGGAAGCCGCCAAGCTGGGGTTCCGCCACGCCATCATCCCCAACAGCCCCGTTTTGGCCGACTCTGGCCTGCGCTTGAGCCGGGTGCAGCGGGTGTTGGAAGCTCTGCTGGTGGCTCTGCCCAGCTCCGAGCCTGGCCAGTGAGAAGGGATCCCCAACTTGCCCAGTTGGGCGGTCGAGCTCCGCCAAGAACCAAGCTACGGGAAAATGTCATAGAATAAAGGTTTGTGCGACAACAGCAACCGGATCCCGGCCCGGATGGGCACACTATCCTACAGACCCTGGCGCAAGAGACTGACCTAAGGATCGACCTATGGCGTTGGTAGCCCTGTTTCTTTTCGTGGTGTACCTGATCGTCTCCAGCTTGAACGCCCAGGCGGAGCGCTAGCTGCTTTCCAAAAGGGATCCGGCCAAAGCTGAGGAGGTCGGGCAGGATTTTTTGTCTCTTGCCCCGCTCCAGGAGGCAGGCCCTCGGCCCAGGGTTGGGCTTCTATCTCTGGTGTGGATTGGAGAAGCTCTCTGGTCGCCTTTTTCCCCAAAACCTTTGCTACCCTCGAGATGGTTCGATATCGGCTCGATTGACCAACAACCGAGCAGTCGCTAGCAGCGGCCCTGCAAAGGATCCCGGCATCATGGTTTCTGCACCTTCTAGCCCCCTCAAGCCCTCGACGCCGGCAGCGGAGTTTCCACCGCCGCCCCCACCCGATATCAGTGACCTGGTGATCGAGGACGACCAGCCTGTGGACAGCATCTACTCGGAGAAGCTGCAGCGCCTGCTCACGAGCGCCCTCTACGCCTCCTTTCAGCCCAGAGCCAAAGACAGCGGCGAGCCGATCCCCTTCCTGGCCACGGCCAACGTCGGCCTGTTCTACGCCCTCAAGCAGCCGCCGCTCGTGCCCGATGTCATGCTCAGCCTGGAGGTAGCTCCCCCCGCCAGCTTCGAGCGCAAGGAAGATCGCACCTACTTTGTCTGGGAGATGGGCAAGCCTCCCGACGTGGTCATTGAGATTGTCTCCAACCGCGAGGGAGAAGAGCTGGGCCGCAAACTCAGGGACTACGCCCGCGCCGGCGTGGGCTACTACGGGGTTTACGATCCTTTGCGGCAACTGCGGGAGCTGCAGGGATCCCCACTGGTTCTTTTTCAGCGGCGGGGGGGAGAGTTGGTTCCCTTCGATTCCACCTGGCTGGAGGAGATTGGCCTGGGCTTGACCCTCTGGCAGGGATCCTTCGAGGGCGTCAACACGGAATGGCTGCGCTGGTGTGACCGAGAGGGCCAAGTTTTACCCACCGGCGACGAAAAGGCCGCCCTAGAGCAGCAGCGGGCCGAGAGAGAACGCCAACGGGCTGAAAGAGAACGCCAACGGGCCGAAAGACTTTTGGAGCTGCTGCGTTCCCACGGGATCGCGCCGCCGGAAGCGTAAAAAAGGATCCCGTCCGTCCCTGAAATCCTCTATCCCTTTTACCCCTATGTCCACTCTCCCCAGCAGCAGCGAAGCTGCCCAACGGGCCGCCCGCCTGGAAAAGGCCCGCCACCTGCAGGAGCAAGGGATCCTGCCCTACGCCTATTCTTTCCCGGTTACCCACTTGGCTGCCGAGTTGCAGGCGCAATTTGCCGATCTCGAGCCCGGCGCCGAGCGGGAGGATGTGCAGGTGGCGGTGGCCGGGCGGATCCGGGCGCGGCGGGTCATGGGCAAACTGGCCTTCTTTACCCTGCAGGATCGCTCTGGCACCATCCAGCTCTACCTGGAAAAGCAACGGCTGACGCAGCACATGGGGGAGCTGGCCTTCAAGAACCTGGACAAGCTGCTTGACGTGGGCGATTGGCTGGGGGCCAAGGGCTGTCTCAAGCGCACCGAGAAAGGGGAGCTGTCGGTGCGGGTGGACGAGTACCAGGTGCTGACCAAGGCCCTGCTGCCCCTGCCCGATAAGTGGCACGGCCTACGGGATGTGGAGAAACGCTACCGCCAGCGCTACGTTGACCTCATCGTCAACCCCGAGGTCAAGCAAACCTTGCTCGACCGGGCCAAGATCGTCCGCTCCCTGCGGCAGACCCTGGAGGAGCGGGGCTTTGTGGAGATCGAGACGCCGGTGCTGCAGGTGATCCCCGGCGGGGCGGAGGCGCGTCCCTTCATCACCCACCACAACGCCCTGGATCTAGATCTCTACTTGCGCATTGCCACCGAGCTGCACCTGAAGCGGCTGGTGGTGGGCGGGATCGAGCGGGTGTACGAAATTGGGCGAGTCTTTCGCAACGAGGGCATCTCCACCCGCCACAACCCGGAGTTTACCTCGCTGGAGGCCTACCAAGCCTTTGCCGACTACCACACGATGATGGAGCTGACCGAAGCCCTGGTCTGCAACGCCGCCCTGGCAGTGCGGGGATCCCTGCAAATTACTTACCAAGGGGAGACCATTGACCTCACCCCACCCTGGCGGCGGGTAACGATCCAGGAGTTGGTGGAGGAGGCCACCGGCATCTTCATCGACGTGGAAAAGGGATCCACCGCCGAGCTCTTGCCCGCCCTGGCCCAGCAGGGGATCCCCGATCTCTCCCCCCACGACTCCCCTGGCAAGCTGTTGGTCAAAGCCTTCGAGCACTGCTGCGAGAGCCGCCTGCGCCAGCCGACCTTTGTTCTCGACTATCCCCTGGAGGTGTGTCCGCTCACCAAGCCCCACCGCAGCAAGCCGGGGTTGGCGGAGCGCTTCGAGCTGTTTATCGTCGGGCGGGAGACGGCCAACGCCTACTCGGAGCTGACCGACCCGGTGGATCAGCGGCAGCGGCTGGAGGCCCAGGCGGCCCTGAAGGCAGCCGGAGACGAAGAGGCCCACTTTTTGGACGAAGACTTCCTCACTGCCCTGGAGTACGGCCTTCCCCCCACCGGTGGCCTGGGCATCGGCATCGACCGTCTGGCGATGCTGCTGTGCGACGCTGCCAGCATCCGCGATGTCATCGCCTTCCCCCTGCTGCGACCGGAGACGGGAGAAAGCCCCTGAATAGGGGCCTACGCCACAAGGGCATGGTTTAGGGGAGTTACATCATCCCCGCACCGCCGGAGCGGCTCGCTCCTGTTTTCGTCTTGGGTTCGGGCTTTTCCACCACAATGGCTTCGGTGGTGAGGTACATGGCGGCGATGGAAGCGGCATTCTGCAGCGCCGAGCGTACGACCTTGGCCGGATCCACGATCCCCTGAGCAAACATGTCCACATAGGTGCCCGTCAGGGCATCAAAGCCAAAGGGCATCTCCTTCTCCAGAACCTTTTCCACCACCACCGACCCCTCCAGGCCAGCGTTGTGGGCAATCTGATAGAGCGGCGCCTGCAAAGCCCGGCAGACAATGTCCGCCCCCACCTGCTCTTCTGCGTTCAAGTTGGCCTTGAAGGCCGGGATCCCTTTGGAAAGATGCAGCAACGTTGCCCCGCCACCGGGGACGATCCCTTCCTCCACTGCCGCCCGCGTGGCGTTGAGGGCATCTTCAATGCGCAGCTTGCGGTCTTTAAGCTCCGTTTCAGTGGCAGCTCCCACCTTGATCACCGCCACCCCACCGGCCAGCTTGGCGATCCGCTCCTGCAGCTTCTCGCGGTCGTACTCGGAATCGGTGGTCTCCAGTTGCTTGCGGATCTGGGCCACCCGTTTCTCCACCGCCGCCTTGGTGCTGCCGTCGGTCACAATGGTGGTCTTGTCTTTGGTAACGGTAATCTTGCGGGCCACCCCCATCATGTCCAGGGTGACGTTCTCCAGCTTGATGCCGATATCCTCGGAGATGAGCTGCCCACCGGTGAGGATGGCAATGTCCTCCAACATGGCCTTGCGCCGATCCCCAAAAGCCGGCGCCTTCACCGCCACCGCGTTCAACACCCCCCGCAGCTTGTTGACCACCAAAGTGGCCAGGGCTTCTCCCTCCACATCCTCGGCAATCACCAGCAGCGGCCGTCCCTCTCGCGCTACCCGCTCCAGAACAGGCACCAGATCCTGAAGATTGGAGAGCTTATTACTGGTGATGAGCAGATAGGCATTTTCGTATTCGGCCACCATCCGCTCCGTATCGGTGACGAAATAGGGGGAAATGTAGCCGCGGTCGAACTGCATCCCTTCGACAACTTCCAATTGGGTTTCCAAGGACTTGGACTCTTCGACCGTAATCACCCCATCTCGCCCCACGGCATCCATGGCCCTGGCGATCATCTCCCCCACTTCCGGGTCGTTGCCGGCAGAGATGGTAGCTACCTCGGCGATGTTCTTGCGGCCTTCCACAGGCTTAGCTTGAGCGGCAATTTGCTCCACCAGGTAGGCAGTGGTCTTCTCGATGCCGCGCCGCAAAGCTACAGGGTTGGCTCCTGCCGAAATATTCTTCAACCCCTCCTGCACCATGCTCTGGGCCAAAATGGTGGCTGTGGTGGTGCCGTCTCCGGCCACGTCGTTGGTCTTGGTGGCCACTTCCCGCATCAGCTGGGCACCGGTGTTCTCCAAAGGATCCGCCAATTCAATTTCCTTGGCAATGGTGACCCCGTCGTTGACGATCTGGGGGGCGCCGAACTTTTTCTCCAGAAGGACGTTGCGCCCTTTCGGGCCAATGGTAACCTTAACTGCATCCGCCAGTTGATTGATGCCCTGCTCCAATGCCTTGCGGGCCTCTTCCCTAAACAGAATCTGTTTTGCCATAGAATCCCCGATCCTCTTAGTTTCAACTGGGCCGCTTAGCGCTGCCAGGCGGAGTGGGATCCCAGAAGGGCCCCGGCGATCCATTGGCTTGGCCGAGCCCAAAGTTAGCACTCTGAAATCCCGAGTGCTAATCTAGCCCAAAAGCAGGATCCCCATCAAGATGGGTTGGGTTTGGAGTCGCGGCCTCGGCGGGGAGGGGAGAGCTAGGCGTTGCCGCCGATGAGGATGTCGGGGAACTGGGCTTGGGCTTCGCGGATGGGGCGCTCGCGTCCGCCGTTTTGCCAGTAGTTGATCAGTTCAGTGGCTTGGTTGAGTAGAGTGATGCGATCTTCCTCGCTGATCCAAGTTTTGCTCTCCAGCTCGGCTTTGAGCTGTTCCCAGGCGTCATCCCGCGGCCAGAAAAAGTAGCGGGTGAGGGGGCTGCGGTTTTTGGCCACCACCTGATCCACGGCGATGGCCAAATCGTTTTCCAGCCAGAGGGCTTTCAGGGCAAATTTCGGCAAGGCTCTTTTCTCCTTTGCAGGACTCGACAGATCACACACTGGCCCGGCCTGAGCCGGGCAACCTTCTATTCTGACATAAGTCTTGCTACCTCAGTGGATAGGCCAGCTCAGCCCTGTTTAGGTCTTGGGGCAAAAGCGCTTAGATCGCACAGGGCTGTTTCCCCTTTCAGCACCAAATCCCTCAGGATGGCGGCGCTAATCGGGGCCAGCAACACTCCATTGCGGTAGTGGCCGGTGGCAACCAAAAGATTGACATAGCCGGGAGCCGGCCCCAGAATGGGGGCGCGCTGCCCCAGCGGTCGGGGTCGATGGCCGGCCCAGTGCTCCAGCAGGGTGGCTTCGGCTAGGGCCGGGCAGATGCCGATGGCGTGGGCCAGCAGATCCTGTAAGGCCAGCAGCGTCGGCTGGGGATGGGGGGCCTGAAACTCCACGGTTGCCCCCACCCACAGGGATCCATCCCCCAGGGGGACCAGATGCAGATCCTCGTCGCTGACCACCGGCCCCAGGGGGATCCCCGCCGCTTTGACCCGCAGAGCCTGGCCTTTGACCGCCTGCAGAGGGATCCGCAAGCCCAGCTCCTCGGCCAGAGGGGAGCTGTCCAGGCCGGCAGCGAGAACGACATGGCCTGCCGAGAAGGCGAAGGCTGGCGTATAAACTGCCTGTAGGCGAAAGGGAGGATCCGGGCTGCGCTGCATCTTCTGAACCGGCTGATGGAAGAAGAAGCGGCAGCCTCTGCGTTGGGCTGCTTCCACAAGCGCCTGCGTAAGGAGGCGGGGTTGGATCTGCCGATCTTGGGGAGAGTAGAGGGCTCCCCCCAGGTCGCTGCGCAAACCTGGCTGCAGGGATCCCACTTCGCCAGGGCTGAGAAACTCCAGGCGGTAACCTGCTTGCCGGCGAGCCGCCAGGGTTGCTTGCCAAGCGTCCACTTCCTCCTCCCGGAGGAGCTTGAGGATGCCGTGCCGATTGACGGGCAAAGTCCGACCCAAGTCGGCTTCCAGCCGCGCAATCAGGGGATCGAACTGCTCCAGGCTTTTCAGGCGCAACTGCACCACCTCCCCATCTGGCTGGCGGCTGCAGATCCCCATCAACACCCCCAACGAGGCCCCGGTGGCGCCTGAGGCCGGATCCCTGGCGTCGATCCCAACCACCGATAGCCCTGCTGTGGCCAATTCGTAGGCGATGGCACAGCCCACCACCCCACAGCCGATCACCAAAACGTCGCAGTTCAAGGTTCCTCCTCAAAGAGAGCCCTTTTGCCGTGATACCCCATTCTGCGGGCGGGATCCCTTCTGGAGAGCGGCCAGCTTTGCCGCCCTTGTCCTCTGCGGCAAAAAGTAGGGGAAACGGCGAAGATGTCGACATCCCCGACTGCCTTTGCCCATGGATACTGAACTGCTGCTGCCCGATGTCGCTGATCTGGTCACTGAGGACGATACCCCGGCGGATAACTTTGCCTCTGAAAAGCAACAGCGCCTCCTGACTGGCTCGCTCTACAGCTCTCTGCCCCACAAAACCTTCCTGGCAGCAGCCAATGTCGGGATCTACACAACCCCCAGTCGCCCCCCGATTGTGTCGGATGTTTTTCTCAGCCTGGATGTCACGGTGCCGGAACAATGGTGGGAGAAGCAGAACCGGTGCTATCTGCTCTGGCAATTTGACAAGCCGCCGGATGTGGTGATCGAGATTGTCTCCAACCGCGAAGGCGACGAGCTAGGTGGCAAGTTCAGCCGCTACGAGCAGATGCGGGTCAGCTACTACGTGGTTTTTGATCCCAACCACGAGCTGGGATCCGAGGAGCTGCGCCTTTTTGAGCTGCGGGGCCGCCACTATGCGGAAATGACCGAGACCTGGCTGGAACAGGTGGAGCTGGGCCTGAGGCTGTGGGACGGAGTTTTCGAGGGGAAACAAGCCCGCTGGCTGCGCTGGTGCGATGCCAAAGGGCAGTTGCTTTTGACGGGAGATGAGCGGGCCGAGCTGGAACGCCAACGAGCCGAACAGGAACGCCAGCGGGCCGAGCGTCTGGCAGCAAGGTTGCGGGCTTTGGGCGAGGATCCGGATCTGGAGAGGTGACGTACTCCCGCACTTATGCTGACGCATAGAGTGCAGGCTTCCCAGTGACTCCTGCCCAATGGCAGGACATTTCCTGAGCTTGAAGAACGGGACGCCCCACCGCTCTGGATTTGATGACCCTGGCTGAGTTGTGATCCCTGCCAATCCTCAACCCACAGTGCGGACAATCGTGCCACCGCTCATGCAGCTCTTTGGGCACCTCACGACCACACCCCGAGCACCCTTGACTGCTGCCGCGGGGATCCCCTGCAATCGTCAACAGCCCAGCTCTTTCAGCCTTGGCTGCCAAAATTTGCAGGAACTCACCCCAACCGGCGTCATGGATAGATTTGGCCAACCTTGTCCTTGCCAGACCTTTGATGTTCAATGCCTCATGGGCTATGTGTCTCCCTCTTTGCAAAAGCTGATGAGCAACTTTGTGGTGGAAATCCTGGCGCTGGTTGGCTACTTTCTGATGTGCCTTGCTCAACCTCTTGACCGCTTTCTGGTAGCGGTTTGACCCCTTCTGCTTGCGCGATACAGACCGTTGCAGCCGCTTGAGGGGCTTTTGCGCCCTACGGTAATGCTGAGGAACCTCAACCGCCTCACCCTCATCGGTGACCAAGAAAGAGCTTAGCCCCAGGTTATCCCCATCGTGTTTTCCCACGTTGGCGGGTCAGGGCTCCATTCCGGGACAGACCGATCTTGTAAGCTCAAGGTCACATACCATCCATCAGCCTTGCGGGCAACGGTAGCAGTTTTAATCACGAAGCCGTCCGGCAAAGGGCGGTGTTGGACCAGCTTGACCGGCCCAACCTTGGGCAGATGGATAAACTGCCCTCGAATGCAGTCCTGCTTCATCTGAGGGAAGGTGAAGGAGCGATACCGCCCTACTCCCTTAAACCTAGGCCTGCCTGCCCTTTTGCCGTTGCGGTCACCTTTTAGCCATCGGTCAAAGGCCCTTTGTACCCGCTGTAGGCAGTCTTGGAGCACCTGGGAATGAATCGCTTGGTATTCGGGGAAGAGAGCCTTTGTGTTTACCAAGTCTCGTTTCTGTGAGTCGAAGGTGGGCTTGTCTTTCAACACAGGCAGATGGCAGACTGTCAACGGGCAAGCGTGGCTGTTGCAGCGATTCTGCTCCCACCCGTTGAACCGTTCTGCCAGGCGATAGTTGTACTGCCTACGCAGCAGCTCCAGCCACTCACCCATCAGGGCGACTTGGCTAGCAGTAGGGCGCAAGCGGTACTGGTAAGCGGTTCTCATGATGAATGCATTG
>NZ_JBSSDI010000046.1:0-16227 GCF_054060575.1 Thermostichus sp. MS-CIW-15
ACGACTCGTTTGGCTTTCTTTGGCGTTCTGATGTAGCTGTCGAGGTCATACCTTCTTGCCCTACCAGATGGAGTACGTATTGCTTTGATCCAGCCCTTCTGTTCCCATCGCCTCAAAGTGTGGAGACACACCCCAAAATAATCCGCCGCTTCTCTCGGTTTTACATATCTAGCCATACCAAGCAGCCATTCAGCATGGCTCAAGCTGGACGGTGTAGGGCAAGCGGTTGGAGAATAGGCCCCACCGATGGAGGCCAACCAGGCTGCTGCCCAACTCCTTGCCCGAAGAGGGCTACAGCTAGATGAAGGCGCTTCCCCACCCCTCCGTGGGCTCTCTTCCAGCCAGAGTTCCTCCCGTCCTGCAAATATGCCCACTCTCGACCAGGAACAACTCCAACAAGCCTACTTTTTGGCAAACGGCAAGCAGGACACTGCCCTGCGGCTTCAGGCGGCAAAATGGATGCGCAGGTAATCTTCCTCCATCTTGGCACGGGCCGGCTTCATGGCGGCCAGGGTCTGGGGCAACACCAGGTTGCGGCGGTGGTTGCCAATGCGGATGTTGAGCTCGTCGCCAGTTTTGCTCAGCTCCACCTGCTCTTTTGGGATCCCGGGCAAGTACAGATCCAGGCGGTACTGGCCGTTGTCGCTAGCCACGTTCATCGTCTGCTCGGCGTAGAACACCTCCGCCGGGTTGCGATCCCCCCAGAGATCCTTTTTCAGGCGGGCCAGGGCGTCCCACCCCACCAGCTCCTCTGGGTAAAGCGGGATCTCCACCACCGGCAGGGGGGCAAAGTTCTCGTGGATCTCCTGGCGATATTTCTGCTGGGCGGCCTTCCAGGCGGCAAAGTAGGGATCCACCACCCCTTCCGGCAAAATGCGGTTGGCAATCACCAAATCGGTGGCGACGCCGTAGAGGCTGAGGTAGGCATGGGCCCGCAGCGACTCCTTGATCACCATCTTTTCGGGGTTGGTGACTAGGCGCACCGAGGTGATGCGGTTGTCGGTGAGGATGCGCTCCAGCCGCTCGATCTTCTGGTAGAACTCGTAGGGGGCATCCAGCACCTGGTCATCCGGCAGGGGGATCCCGGTTAGCCCTTTTACAATCGGCTCGGCAATGGGGCGCAGCACCCGCGCCAACCCCTGCAAAGGTTTGTAGAACTTGCGCATGTACCAGCCGGAAACATCGGGCAGGCTCAAAAGGCGCAAGGCCGTACCGGTGGGAGCCGAGTCGATAATCAGCACATCAAACTTGCCCTCGTCGTAGTGGCGGTTGACCCGCACCAGGGCGAAGATCTCGTCCATCCCCGGCAGCACCGCCAGCTCCTGGGCCTGCACGCCATCCAGCCCGCGGGCCTGCAACACCTGCGTGATGTAGGTCTTGACGGATCCCCAGTTCAGCTCCAGCTCCTGCAGGGCGTCTAGCTCTGCTCCCCAGAGGTTGGGCTTGACCTCCACCGGCTCGTGGCCCAGGGGCTGGTCGAAACTGTCGGCCAAGGAGTGGGCCGGATCCGTGCTCAACACCAGGGTCTTCAGGCCGAGCTCGGCACAACGCCAGCCGGTTGCTGCCGCCATCGAGGTCTTGCCGACCCCACCTTTGCCGGTCATGAGGATGATGCGTTGCATGGGAGCGCTCTTTACGTTCTTTTACAGCTCTAGGCTAACCGATTTGCCCCTCTGCCCACAGCGGCCTGGAGGGCAGTTACCAGGTACACTATTGATTGCCTATGGCTGGCCAAGGAAGTAACGGCCAGAAAGCAAGCCTGTGAAGGCGGATGGGAGGTGTAAGATGATGCGTCGTTGGCCCAATCTGCTGCTGATTGCCATCCTCACATTGGGTCTGTGGCTGGGATCCCTTCCCGTCCAGGCGGCTGCCGCCTTGCCCCGAGAGCTGCAGCAGCTGGAGCAACAGGTGGAGCAGCTGCAGAGCCTGGTGGATGCCGAGGACTGGCTCGAGATCCGCTCCTACATCCATGGGCCGATGGGCATGACCCGCAAGACCTTGAACGGCCTGGCGGCCACCCTGCCGGACAAGCACAAGCGGGAGATGCGGCGCCTGGCCAAGGAGATGGGCCGCGGCTTGGAGCAACTGGACTTTGCCGCCAAAGCCTACGACCAGCCGGAGGTGGAGGTGGCCCAGGCCAAGGTGAGAAAGACGTTGCAAGAGCTGAAGGCCCTGTTTTCCCAGGCAGGGATCCCTTCATCCAGCTAAGGGAAAACGCTCCCGCAGATCTTGAACTACCGGCGGGGGCACCAGGTGATCGATGGGGCCGCCCAGCTTGGCCACCTCCTTGACCAGGCTGCTGCTGACGAAGCTGTGTTCGCTGGCGGTGGCAAGGAAAAGGGTTTCCAGCTCGGGGGCCAGCAGCTTGTTGGTGTGGGCCATCTGCAGCTCCACGTCAAAGTCGGACAAGACGCGCAAGCCGCGCAGGATAACTTTTGCCCCCCGTTGGCGGGCATAAGCCACTGTCAAGCCGGAAAAAGCATCGACCTCAACGTTTTTTAGGTGGGCAACAGAAAGGCTAATCTGAGCCTGCCGCTGCTCCGGGCTGAACAGAGGGGTCTTGTTGGGGTTTTTCAAGACGGCGACGATCACCTTGGAAAACAGGCGGCTGGCCCGCTCGATGATATCGAGGTGCCCAAGGGTGATCGGGTCAAAGCTGCCAGGATAGAGGGCGATCATGGTCTAAGGGGAGTACCGCTTTTCCTTACCCTACCTGCTCTCGCGCCCACGCCAAATAGGTTGCACTCACGTGGCTGGCCGGGATAGCCAGGATCTCCGGCTCCTGGTAGGGGTGGAGCTGCCGCAGCCGCTGTTCCAGGCGGGGATAAGCAGTGGAGGGCAATTTGAGCAACAGCAAAAACTCGGCCTCCCTCTGCAGGGATCCCTGCCAGCGGTAGTAGGAGGTGATCGGCGGCAGCACCTGGGCACAGGCCACATAGCGCTCGGCCACCAGAGTGTGTGCCAAACGATGGGCGTCGGCTTCGGATCCCACGGTGGTCATGACAACCGCCAGGGTATCGGGGGCGGTCTTTTCCTCCATCGGAAGCAAGCTCTAGGCGTCGACCTCCCCTGATCGTACCGCTGGATCCTCGGATCGCCATCCCAGTTGGGTCAAGCCCCCCGGAGCGGCGGTGTGGCCTTGGCAAAATAGGGCCGCCTTTGGTGCCAGCGCCAAGCTGTCTGCAGGATCTCGGCCAAGTCGGCATAGCGGGGCTGCCAGTTGAGATCCCGCTGGATGGCCGTGGCATCGCCCACCAAGCAGGGGGGATCCCCCGGTCGACGGGCTCCAACTTGCACCGGGATCTGTCTTCCAGTTACCGCTGCTGCCGTGGCGATCACCTCCTGAACAGAGAAGCCCTGGCCATTGCCCAGGTTGTAGGCTGCCTGCACAGGCTGGCCAGACGCCAGCGCTTCTAAGGCCAACACATGGGCCTGCGCCAGGTCGGCGACATGGATGTAGTCGCGGATACAGGTGCCATCGAGGGTGTCGTAGTCGTCGCCAAAAACAGTGATGTGGGGGCGTTGGCCGGCGGCGACTTCCAGCACCAGGGGGATGAGGTGGGTTTCGGGGTCGTGGGCTTCGCCGATTTCTCCGTCGGGATCGGCGCCGGCGGCGTTGAAGTAGCGCAGGCTGATAAACCGGATCCCGTGGGCGGTCTGGAAGTCCCGCAGCATCTGCTCCACCACCAGCTTGCTCTGGCCGTAGGGGTTGATGGGGCGCTGGGGGTGGGTTTCCGGGATCGGGATCTGCTCCGGCACGCCGTAGGTGGCACAGGTGCTGGAGAAGACAAGGTAGGGGATCCCGTGATCCCGCATGGCCTCCAGCAAGGTCAGGGATCCGGCCACGTTGTTGCGGTAGTATTTGCCCGGATCCTTGACCGACTCGCCCACGTAGGCATAGGCGGCAAAGTGAATCACCCCTTCGGGCCGATACTGCCGAATGACCTGATCCAGCCGCTGGCGGTCGGCAATGTCGCCAATTTCCAAGGGCCCCCAGCGAACAGCCCAGGGGTGGCCGTAAACCAGGTTGTCGTAGGCAATTGGCAGGTGGCCGTGGGCTGCCAGGGCCTTACAGGTGTGGCTGCCGATATAGCCCGCGCCGCCGGTAACCAGAAGCCGCATAGGTCAGGGGGAAGGAAATTCCTGTCTAGAATACAGCTACTCTTGCAGACCTTGGCAATGGCCCCGGCCTATTCCAGGAGCTGATGCCAATCCAGATGAGGCCGCCAGGCCTCTGCCAGACGATCCAGCAGTTCTTCGCGTTGCTGGGCATAGTGGCCGTCCAACTCCGGCAAGGGATCCCAGCCTTTTTGGCGGCGCAGCTCGTTTAGCCAGTGGCGCCGCCAGCGGTGGTTGTCGAAGAGGCCGTGTAGATAGCTGCCCCAGACCCGGCCTGGGGGATCCCGCCAGCCCAGGCCTTCTTGCTCGAAGATCGGCAGGCAGCCAGCGGGATCGGCCTGGGTGGATCCCTGATGGATTTCGTACCCCTGGACGGGAGCGGGGGCGGGCCAGCGGCTTTGCGTCTGCACCTGCTGGGTAACCTTGGTGGGTTGCAAGACAGTAGTCAGCGGCAGGAAGCCCAGCCCGGGGTAGGTGCCGGCAACTCCCTCTAGGCCGGCGGGATCGGCGATGGTTTGCCCCAACATCTGCAGCCCGCCGCAGATGCCGACGATGTGGCCGGAATAGAGGCGCAGTTGGTCGGCCAGGCCGGTCTTTTGCAATGCCAACAGATCCTTGAGGGTGGTTTTGCTGCCGGGCAGGATGACCACATCGGGGGATCCCAGGCTCTGGCCGGGGTGAACCCAGCGCAGATGGACGCTGGGCTCGGCCAGCAAGGGGTCGAAATCGGAAAAATTGGCCACCTGGGGCAGGCGGATCACGGCAATCTCCAGGCAGCTCCCCCGCCCGGCACGTTCGCGGCGATTTTCCCAGAGTTGAGGGCCCGCCTCAAGGCCCATCGAATCCTCTTGCGGCAGCACCCAATCCAGCCAGGGCAGAACTCCGACCACTGGGATCCCGGTGTAGTTCTCCAGCCAATCCAGGCCGGGCTGCAGCAGCTCCCGTGCGCCGCGAAACTTGTTGATAACAATGCCGCGAATCAGGGCCCGCTCGGCCGGCTCCAGCAACTGCAGGGTGCCCACCACATGGGCCAGCGCCCCACCCCGGTCGATGTCCGCCACCAGCCAGGTGGGAGATCCCAGATGCAAAGCCACCCGCGTGTTGGCCAGATCCCGGTGTTTGAGGTTTACCTCCGCCGGGCTGCCTGCCCCCTCGCAGATAATCCACTCGTACTGCTGTTGCAAGCGGGCCAGGGCCGTTTTCACCGCCTCCCAGGCCGGCGCAAACCAGCGCTCGTAGTACTCGCCGGCGCGACAGGTATCTACTGCCACGCCGTTGAGGACGACCTGGGAAGTCAGGTTGCCCTGCGGCTTGAGCAAAATCGGGTTCATCTCCACCGCGGGCGGGATCCCGGCGGCCCAAGCCTGCAGAGCCTGCGCATAGGCAATCTCATGGCCCTCCGGGGTGACGTAGGCATTCAGCGACATGTTCTGGGCCTTGAAAGGGGCAACCTTCTTCCCCGCCTTTTTGAGAAGGCGACAGAGGGCAGCTACCAAAAGGGTTTTGCCCACGTGGGAAGAAGTCCCCACGACCATCAAGGATCGGCAAGCACTGCTCATTCGGCTCCCTTTCCCTCCCAGGCCGATTGTCCACCCTCTCCCCTAAGCCGACTGCGCTAGGTTGACGGATTGGCCCTCTGCTGGCCAAAGTCTTCGCGCCAGCAATGCAAAAAGCGTACCCTTGCGCCTAGCGGGAAGTTCCCGAATCAGCGAAGGGGAACTGCCCAAAAAAGCCTTCTGCTGTCTCAAGCAGACCTAGCCCAGCTTAAGACTGGGGCAGATGGATTCGAACCACCGAATGGCGGGACCAAAACCCGCTGCCTTACCGCTTGGCGATGCCCCAATTTACACTGCTTGACTACTTTAGCGATGCAACCTTGGATCTGTCAACGGGCTGCGGCCACCTCTCATCTCCTCAGGAACCAAGTTGGATCCTTTGCCGAGGTCAGGGTTGACCTCAAAAGGGTTGGGCAGAGGGGGAATGCGGGCCACCTCGAAGAAGTAGGCGCGGATCTCCGGCCCAAAGTAGATAACATCGCCACTCCTCAAGTAGTGGGTAGCTACCCGCGTGCCGTTGACGAACACCCCATTGGTGCTGGACTGCCCCTTGCGGTTGCCGTCGACTAGACAATACGTAAATCCTGTGCGATTGGACTTGGTGGGCACTCGCACCAAATAGGCGTGGCGGCGGGAGACGAAGCGGTTGACAATCTGGATGGCATTGGAGGGATCCCGTCCGATCGTGTAAATGCTCTCCCGCAGGATGTAGCTGCAGGGCCGCACAGGATGGCAGACGGACAGGGTGAACTCCGGGTGAGACACCGGCTGCTGCGGGACTTGGTCGAACAGATCCAACGGCAGATCGAAGTCCTGACTGCCGGACAGATGGCCTCTGCCCACTGCCGTAGTAGAGGTAAAAAAATCGTCGTAGCTCTGGGGCAACAGCGTTTCCTCCTCGACGCTCAACTACCTGCCCGGCAGCCTGGCTCTTCCAGTCCAACTCCCTGAACCCTAGAGTTCCCAGAAACTAGGAGACACCCAACATCCCCCCGGCGTTGGCGGGCTAGTGGAAAACTCATAGGCCTTAATGTACACTACTATACACCACAGGCAGCCTTGGAGATACTCCCTTTTCCTAAAAAAAATTGGAAAAATTGGGTTTGGGTTCAGGTCGGAGCTATTCCCGTTTTAAGGGATCCCTTGGGAGCCACAGCCTTGGCCGCGGGCGGGCTATTCTGGGTAGCAGGTTTGTAGCCTTGAGGTGTGGGTGTGACGGAGGCCCTGTTGCGTCGGTTAGATGTGGCCACAGAGGCGGCCCTGGAGGCAGGGGCTTTGCTGCGCAGTTACGTGGGGGGCACCCTTGCCATTGAGGAGAAACGTCCGGGCGACTTGGTAACAGCAGCGGATCGCGCTTCCGAGGAGCTTATCTTGAAAATCTTAAGGCGGCACTTCCCCGAAGATGTGATCTTGACGGAAGAATCCGGCCAGCAGGGATCCCCGCAGGGCGCCTACGCCTGGATGATCGATCCCCTCGATGGCACCACCAACTTTGCCCATGGCTATCCCTTTGCTGCCGTCTCTATTGGTCTGCTGGAGGGGCGGGAGCCGGTGCTAGGGGTGGTCTGCGACATCTTTCGGGGGGATCTCTTTCGCGCCGTACAAGGGATGGGAGCCACCCGCAACCGCAAACCCATCCGCGTCTCCTCTACTACCGAACTCTCCCGCAGTCTCCTGGTTACCGGCTTTGCCTACGACCGCCGCGAAACCCCCGACAACAACTACGCCGAGTTCTGCCACTTCACCCACCTCACCCAGGGAGTGCGGCGAGGTGGATCGGCTGCCCTGGACTTGGCCTACGTGGCCACCGGCCAGTTGGACGGCTATTGGGAGCGGGGCCTCTCCCCCTGGGACATTGCCGCCGGGATTGTCTTGGTGCGAGAGGCGGGCGGCAAGGTCACCGCCTACGATGGCAGCCCGGTGGATGTGTACAGTGGCCGCCTGCTGGCCAGCAACGGCTGGCTACACGCTGCTCTTCAGGAAGAACTGGCCCAGGTCAGCCCTCTGCCGGTCTCCTTCCCCATGCGGCGGGATCGCCGGTCTGGGGAGCAAAACGGCCAAAGTTTAAAGATCAGGTAAAGATCAGGCGAAAATTGGGTAAGGTTTACGCAAAGGCCCTCATGGCTCTTTCGCAAGGCAAGGGAGATAACTTGGCCGGGAAAAAGCTCCGGCGTCGTTGTTGGGCGGCAGGGTTTGGCCTGGCGCTGCTCTTGGGGATCCCGGCCTACCCTCAGCCTGCCCCAAAGCCGACCCTGCCCGCTCCTGCCAGCGAGCGAGCACAGGTTCCCGATTCCCGTTGGGCCGAGATTCAGGCGCGGGGGCGCATCCGGGTTGGCCTGGATCCCAGCCTGGGCCCGGCTTACCTCTACACCGACCTGGAGCGGCAAACCTACGCCGGCTTCGAGTGGGATATCCTGGAGGCGCTTGCCCAGACGCTGCAGGTGCGAGTGGAGCCCGTCTATGTGGCTTGGAGCGAGCAGTTGGCGGCTTTGCAAGCGAATGAGGTGGATCTCATCTGGGGGGCGCGGGAAGCTTTGGGCTTGGATCCGCAGCAGTTTCTCGCCACCCGACCCTACTACCTCAGCCCGCAGCGCTTGGTGGTACGGGATCCCGGGCCAGAGGAAGCTCCCATTGAGGCGCTGTCGCAACTCTTTGGCCGCAAAGTGGGCATTGTAGTTAACAGTACGGGAGCCGCTCTGTTGGAGGCGTACAACGAGAGGCGGGGCAACGCCATTCGTCTTTTTGCCACCAGCAACCCGGATCGCTTGTTTGCCCAGCTCCAGGCTGGCCAGTTGGATGCGGTGCTCGTCGATCAGCCCGTTGCCGCCCTGAGCCTGCGCCAGGCGGGATCCCGGCTGCGCCTGGCGGGGCCGCCTCTGTTCCCGATTCCTTTGGTGGGCGTGGTATCCTCACAGCATCCTTCCCTGAAGGAAGCCGTGGATGGGGCGATCGCAGTCCTGACCGAAAACGGAACTTTGCAACGCATCTTGGAGAAGTGGCAACTATGGGATCCAACTCTGATGTCCCCCGCCTCACCCGAGGGCTAGCCCGCTACGAGACCGACCATTTCGCCATCTTGGGCGTGCCCCTCACCGCCGATGCCAAAGGGATCCGACGCGGCTACCTGCAGGCGGCCAAGGCTCTGCACCCGGATCGCTTTGTCGGGGATCCGGAAGGGGCAGAGCGGGCCAACGTCCTCTTCGCCAAGCTGGTCAGCCCGGCCAACGAGGTGCTGGCCAAGGAGCGAGAGCGGTCAGAATATGAGACTGTGCTCAAGCTGCGCGTTCAACGCCTGCTGGAGTCGCCACCCCCCGATCTGTGGCCCACTGGAGAAGCTGTCAAAGACCTGGCCGAGCGCGCCGATTGGCAGGAAGAATATGTCCGGCGGGTGGAGAAGCTGGCCAAAGAGCAATACAGCTCTATGGCCACCCTGCTGGAGAAAACCGAGCAGTTGAGCGAGCTCAACCTAGCCTACCTGCTGCTCAAGGCCGGCTACAAAGGGATCCCCGCCCCTGCTGCCAAAACCACCACCCCGACGGGGATCCCAACCCCTTCCCCCAGCCGCACCACCTTGGGCGGGATCCCGGCTGCTCCACCCACCGCTCCCCCTGTCCAGCCCGCCCCTCCTTCGCCCCCAACCCCGCAACTTAGCCCCGCTGAGACCCGCTTCCTGCAGGCGCTGGACATGATCGAGCGCAAGCAGTACCGGGTTGCCATCCAGTATTTAAACTTCGCCATCAGCGCCCAGCCCAACGTGGCCCGTTACTATCTGCACCGAGGTATCGCCCACCTCAAGCAGGGCAACGCTGGCATGGCCAAGGCCGACTTCCTGCAGGCGAGCCGCCTCGAGCCGGCCAACGCCGAGTTGATGGCCGAGGTGCGCCGCTGGCTGCAGCAGGTCACCACCCAACAGCCGGTTCCCGTTCCCTCGGCCAGCCGTCAGACCTCCCAGGCCCAGAAAATCGTGCCACCGCCGCGCAAAGAGGATAGCGGCGGCTTCTGGAGCCGCCTCTTCGGCAAGAAAAAGTAGGCCAAACTCCCCTCAGGAAGCGCCCCCCAACACCAGCAGCGTGACCAGGGATCCCGTATTCCAGAGGCTGTGCAACAGGATGGGGGCCAGCAGGTTGCGGCTGTGGCTGTACACCACCCCCAGCACCACCCCCAGCATGGTCAAAGGCAACAGATCGGAAAGGTTGAGGTGGGCAAGGGCAAAGGTGAAGGCGCTGAGCAAGATGGCAGCCCCCATCGGCAAGTAGCGGCTCAGCGTCGGCAGCCAAAAGCCCCGGAACAGCACCTCCTCAAAAACAGGGGCACAGACAGACACCACGGCCAAAAACACCAAGCGCGCCCCCCAGCCATGGCTCTCCAGCAGCAGAGGCAAGATGGGGTTCCCGCCCCCTGCCTGGGGCAGCAGCAACTGCGACAGCGCCGCTGCCAGCACCACCAAAGGCAGGGCCGCCCAGTAGCCGCCCAGGCCCCAGAGGATCCAAGGGCCCCACAGCCGCACCTGCAGCACCTTCTGCCAACCGGGATAGAGCCGAAGAAGCCGGTACAACAGCGCCGCCCCCAGCAGAGCGCCCGCATTGTAGGTGAGAAACAGGGCCACCGCCTGATGCCAAGGGCTGAGCTGCTGCGTCCCCAGGCCGAGCCCGACCGTGTAAAGGCGAGGCACCAGCGCATTGAGGAGAATGAAACCCAAAAACCAACCGGTCAGGACCGCCTGCGCCCCGATCCCCGGCCAAGGCACCTCCCACGGCGGGCCCACAAGAGGACGTTGGCGCCAGAAGCTCCAGCCCAGCCAGCCCAACAAGAGCACCAGCCCCAGCAGCGCCCCCAGCAGCGGGATCCCGCCCACCACCGCCAGCCGGAACAGGGCTGCCAAGGCCAATTTTTCCTGCTGCTGGTTGAGGGCATTGAGGCTGTCGCTGCGCTGTTGCAGCCGGTAGAGCTGCTGCAGGGCCACCGCCTCAAACCAACCGTCCAGGTGGTTGCGGATTTGCACCTCGGCCTCTGGCAAGATGCGCCGTGGCGTTCCCCACAGCCCTTGTAAAACCTGTGCCACCCTCTTCTGGCCGGATTCCAGCTCCAAGGGACGTTCTGGATCGACTACCTCTTGCCACTGCTGCTGGGCTGCCTCCAGATCCTCCTGGTAGACGTAGAGCAGACCCAGGCGCAGCCGCAGGGCGTCCAGCTCCGCCTGCAGATCCTGGACAGAAGCCAGGAGGACGGGATCCACTTCTTCTGGGGTTGAGGCCGGCCCCACCGCATCTGATACCCTGGCCAATTCGGGTTTGCCCCCTGCCGAGGAAGTCGCCCTTTCCAGCCGTGCCATCCGTTTGAGGCGCTGCAGGCGTTCGGCGTAGTTGTCGGCCACCTGCTGGTAGCGATTGTGGGCCAGCTCGAAAACGTTCTGCCCCAGCAGAGCCCGCGCCAGGTCCTGATAGCGGGGATCGTCGAGGGTGCGGGCAGCCTGCAGGGCGAGATTGGTTTGCAACAGATCCAACTGCGTTTGCGGCGGCGGCTGAAACCAACTGCTGGAAAGCGAAAGCCCGACAATCAAAAGGGCCAATAGGCTCAGCAGGTTGAGGATCCCTCGGCGAACAGAAAGCCAAGCGGAAAAGGGATCGACAGAGGCCGTGGCTTCAGAGGGAGACATGGCAGCAACCGAGGCAACTCCAGCGGGTTATATCCTAGCTTCTATTGGCTTCAGCCGGATAAAGGGGTCAGCGTCGCTCTAGCCAATAACGGTAGATGGGCAGACCCAACTGCAGGCACTGCCACTCCCGCTCGGTGGGAATGCCGAAGGGGTTGTCATCGATGGGCCCCTGGTAGGGATTCCAAAACTGCGGATGCTCTAGGAAACGATCGACCATCTCCTCGGCCACTTCCCGCACGTCCGACTGCAGGAAGACGGGGCTGCCCGGTTGCAGCAGCAGGGCCAGATCCGCCACCAGTCGCGGTTGGACGATCCGCCGCTTGTGATGGCGCTTTTTAAACCAGGGATCCGGAAATTGGATGGTGACCCGGCTGAGATCTCCCGGCGCAAACAGATGCCGCAGGGAGACGTTGATGTTGGCAAACAGAAAATGGACGTTATCCAGCCCCAGCTCGTCCCGCCAAGCATTGGCCCGCTCCACCAGCGGCTGTCGAATCTCTACCCCCAAAAAGTTCCAGTCGGGCTGCTCCTGGGCCATGCGCAGCAAAAAGCGTCCGCTCCCTGAGCCGATATCCAAATGCAAGGGCTGCCCCAGTCGCCGATACACCCGTTCCCAGTGGGGTGGGGGGGTGGGTTGTTGGTACTGAGCCTGCAGGGGGTTGACGTGTTGCCGCAGTCGCTGGCCGAGACCCTTCTGCAGCGGGATCCCTGTCCAGGGGGGAACAGAGGAGCCTTTCTCAAGTTGGGCCTGCTGTGCTCGCTGCACGTCCGCTTCCACAGACCACCTCCTGCCGTCAGCCACAGCCGTAGCGAACCCAACGGTGGATCCAAAACAAACGGGATCCGGCAGCCCAGCTCTACCACCGGATGCTGTCGATGACTTGCCGCAAGATGTGGGCAGAGCGGTGCAGTTGCTGCCGCTCGCTCTCGGTGAGGGACATGGCCAGCGTGCGCTCCACCCCTTGCCGACCGACCACTCTCGGCAAACTAAGGCAGACCTCCGGCAGGTCATATTCTCCCTGGGTGAGGCTGCTCACGGTTAAAACGCGCCGCTGATCCCGTACCAGGGCCTGGACAATTTGTGCCACCCCCAGACCAATGGCATAGCTGGTGGCCCCTTTGCGGCGGATGATCTCATAGGCGGCATTGCGCACCTGCTCGAAGATATCGCCCAAATGGGCGGGATCCCATTCCGGCGAGAGCTGGCCAATCGGCGTGCCGGCGATGTTCACCTTGCTCCAGACGGCCACCTCGCTATCCCCATGTTCGCCGATGATGTAGGCGTGCAGGCTGCGCGGATCCACCCCCAGCCTCTGGGCCAACAGATAGCGAAAGCGAGCCGTATCCAAAACCGTTCCCGACCCCAGCACCTGCCCCGCCGGCAGCCCCGCTAACTTCAGGGAAACATAGGTCATGACGTCAACGGGGTTGCTCACCACCAGGAAAATGGCGCTGGGGCAATGCTCCATCAGGGCCGGGATCAAGCTTTTGAAGATCTCGACGTTGCGGTGAACCAAATCCAAACGGGTTTCTCCAGGCCGCTGCTTGGCCCCCGCCGTCACAATCACCACGTCTGACCCGGCACAATCGGCCAGCTCCCCTGCCCAGATCCGCGTCGGCTCGACAAAGGGGATCCCATGCACCAGATCCATCACTTCCCCTTCCAGCTTGGCGCGGTCGATGTCGTGGATCACCAGCTCATCGAGGGTGTTCTGGATAAGCATCGCGTAGGCGCAGGCCATGCCCACCTGCCCGGCGCCGATGATGGATCCCTTCAAAAGGCGGCGAGCAGTCAGCCCACCGGCTTGCTGCTCAAAGCGTGGCTTGGGTTGGTGCTCAGAAACGGTCATGGCTTCAGCCGCTGCACTTCCCTTCCCAGCTTAAGCCTGGCCAGGCGGAGAGAAAAAGAGCAGAGGGGCTATCGCTCCCCAGAGCAAGAAAGGCTGGAAGGGAAGAGAACTTCCGCCTTCCCGGTCGCCTCGGATCCCCGCGGGGTGAAGTGACTTTGAATGCAGCTCAGTAAGGGTTTTAATGGTTTTTTAAGAATTCTTGGGTAGACCTCAACTCCGTTGCTGGGTTAGCCGCTGCCAAAGCTCCAGAGGAATGCGCTCATGAGGACGTGGAAGAGACCGAATCTGAACCAGCTCTTCCGGCAAGTAGTGCAAAGCCACCCGCGCCGTTGCGTCTAAGAGACTGCGCCGCCGCTGGAGATGTTGCTCCGCTTCTCCCAAAAACACATCCAGCCAGCCATCTCGCTCTTGGCAGCGAATCCGCAAAGCAGAGAGAGAAGGTAGGGACTCTTGGCGATAGAGCCGGAAGCCCTGCTCAGGACTCCACCCCAGCCACCACTGGGGCGCCAATTGCCCCAACTGCCGACACCACACGCCCGCCTGAACCTGTTGCCATGTCATGCTCACCACTCCGCAACCTGCGAAGACCTAGCTGCAAATTTTTCCAACTACTTTAGCTAGGTACTCTACCAGACTCACTCGGTTTGATGCAAGTCTTTATCAAAGAGGAACCGATGTGCCATGGGAATATATTGCAACTTAATCTCAATAGTGCTATACTGTCACCCGGTTGAGTGGTGGAGTCATATCCATCAGTCTTCCTCTCTTGTCTTGGACGCAGCAGGGATCCCGCGCCGGCGGAACTGGCCATCCTGCGCTTGGCAGGGATCCCTTTTTCTCCACAAAGTTAATGAGACTAAATATCAATTAATGGGAGAGGGGGAGGTTTTCCGCCAACATCGTGTTGAAGTAGGAGGTAGCAGTCGAGGGTGATCGCGCTTGCGTCGGCGGGCCAGCAAGCGAAAGCGGCGTGAAGCGCTGGGGAAGTATCTTGAGCTATTTGGAATGGCTACCAATCCTCTAGAAAGTAAGGAGATAAACGGATGTTTTCGGAACAAGCTAGCTGTTCCGTCTTTGTTTTGTTCTCTAAAAAATGATGTTGGAAGAAGATTAAAATCTGGAGAAAGGAATTGAACCAGATGCGAGTTATCGATTAGAATCTAGATGGCGTTAACGCTAACCGCGACGAAGAGATCGGAGAGGGGAAATCTAACATCCTCTCTCCTTTTTCTGTGGAATTCCTTCCAACTCTATCTCCCGTCTCCCAAGAAGTAGGGATCCCTTAAGCCAAACTAAAGGGTTGCGCCTCGGTCTTGCAGCCATTGGGCAGCTAGCCTGTGCTGACGTTTCTGGGCATAGGCGAGGGGAGTGTGTCCATCGTGATTGCGGGGGTTTAATTCGGCCCCATTTTCCAACAGCAGCTCTAGGATCTGGATATGCCCTTCCCAGGCAGCCCAGTGCATGGGTGTCGCCCCGAAGCGGTTGCGCGCGTTGACATCGGCCCCGTACAAAATGAGAAAGCGAGCGATGCCCAAGTGTCCTTGTGTGGCCGCCTCGTGCAGAGGAGTTCGCCCCGTCTCATCAACGGCATCCACCGGTGCCCCCTTGGAGAGCAAGCGGGCGAGAACGCTTTTCCTACCCGTAGCTGTAGCCCAGTGGAGAACGCCACAGGTTTTTGCCCCTTTTTGGATCAGCAGACCAATAACTTCTGCCTGATCGGTTAGGGCAGCCCGATGGAGAGGAGTGTATCCATAGCGATCTAGCAGATCGATATCGCTGCCTGCCTTGAGAAGCCGCTCCACCACTTCCACCTGGCCGCTGGCAGCAGCCAAATGGAGCGGCGTAGCCCCTGTGGAATCCATCGAGTCGACGGAAGCGCCATAAGCCAAAAGCAAGTCCAACAGCTCCAGATTGCCGATGAGTACTGCTTTGTGAAGCGGGGTGAACCCCTGCGAATCGGGAGCATTCACATCTCCCCCTTGCTGCAAGTAAGCCAGCAATCCTTGCGGGTCTTCATTGGCAAGGGCGCGGTGCAGTGCTTCGCTCATAGTCACTCAGAAATAGGACTTAGAGACAGCTAAAAGTACTTTGAGAACAGTTAGGAGTAGAGTTAGGCAAAGTCTGGAATTTACAACTTGGGCAAAGTCTAGCACTGGATCCCTGCCTCTGAGGTAGCTGTGCGAAGAGATGCCTCTTAGCGCTCAGTCAGAATGGTCAATGCAGCACCATGCCTCAACATGAGAATGATTCTCTACTAGATTGGATCTAAATTGCATGAGCGCCGAGGGGATCCCTTGGTTCAGCCCAGGTTGGCATGGCATGATCGGCGTAGCTCCGAGCCAGAGCTGACTCTTCGCCCAGGTTCAGCAGCCCCTCACCCTCTCTTCTGCTGCCGCTCATGGACTACTATGCAATCCTGAACCTCTCTCCCCAAGCGAACAGCGAAGATATCAAGCGAGCCTTTCGCCGGTTGGCGCGGCAGTTTCACCCCGATGTGGCAGGAGAGGGATCCCGAGAACGATTTGAGCAGATCTACCAGGCCTACCAAGTGCTGAGCAACCCTGAAGAGCGGCGGCGCTACGACGCCCAACGACACTCTCCACCCAGTTCTGTGAGGGGGGAAAGGCGCGTGGTTGTACGCACCACTGGGTCAGGCTCCATCTCAGCAGAACCACCGGCTCGGGAATCCCTTGAGGCAGGGATTGCCCGCGTCAAGGCGGCTTGGCGCGAGCGTAAGTTGCCCACGGCAGTGGCTCTGGCGGAGGCGCTGCTGAAGCGGTTTCCCAACTCCAAGGAAGCCATCCACATCTTGGCTTTGGCCTATCAGCGCTTCGGCAATCATTTAATCTGCGAGGGTCGCTACCAGCAGGCAGAGGCTTACTTGAGAAAAGCTTTGGCCACAGAGCATGACTCTAGTCAATGATATGCTGGACTATACTGAAAATAATGTACAGTATGTTCAGTATGGCTGCTTGGTATGGCTAGGTATGTAAAACCGAGAGAAGCGGCGGATTATTTTGGGGTGTGTCTCCACACCTTGAGGCGA
>NZ_JBSSDI010000047.1:0-14464 GCF_054060575.1 Thermostichus sp. MS-CIW-15
GTCAGCATCGCGTAGTGACAACGGAAACGGACAGAATGCTATCGCTTCACCGCTGAGCAGTAATGCTCAGCAGTGTTCAGCGTAAATGTATCAGTATCAACAGGAGTGAGCAGGGATCGACCGGATCCCTGCCCCCTCAAGCCCAAAATTTGCTCTCTTCAAGACTCCGGCGCCAGGCGGGCATAGAACAAGCCCTGGACACGGACGGTGCGGGGTTCCAGTGCCCCTTGCTCGGTGCTGGACTGCTGAATGCTAACGAAGGAGCCGCCCATCTCTCCCGTGCTGGGATCCACGCGGGCAATGCGCAGCGACAGTTTCCCCCGCGAAACCTCGTCCACCTTGCGGTTGGTGGCGAAGTCGTCCTTGGCCGCCTGTAGCCCTACGGCTGTGTCGTAGCCGGTGTTAGAGCCGCGCCCGCGCGCGTCGAGGAAGGTGCTGGTGTGGTAGCCGGGCACCAAGAACTCCCCTTCAAAGTCGGTCGAGGGGTCAATGGCGGAGCCCTGAGCTGTGGCCACCAAATCTTTCACGCTAAACAAAAATGGCACCAGCTCGCGGCGGGGCAACTGACCGGTGGTCGGCTGAAAGGTGATCCCGTCCACCACTTTGAGCTCCAACCCGCCGTCTTTGGGGGTGACCTCAGCCTTAATCGGCCCCAGCGTGGCTGCCGAGATCATGATGTTTTTGGCCTTGATAAACTCTTTTTCCCCGTTCCGTTTCTCTTCTTCCACCTCAATTTGCACCGGCTGGAAGCAGACGTCTGTCAACTTTAGGGATCCCCCCTTGGGCACCTCGATGCGGCCGCGGGCATCATCCGAGACGGAAGGGCATATGGCCGCCTTGCCGGTGTTGCGGATCTGGTCGTAGGTTAAGGGGGCCTTGGCCGCCTCCGCCGGCAGGGCGAAGACGCTCAAACAGAGCGCCAACAGGATGGCGAGTAGTGGACGGTACCGCATAATCAACCTCGAAAAACCTGTTTTAATCTCAATGCTGCTGGGGAAAATAAGCCCGAATGCCCCTATTGTACGCAATAGTGATCCCCTCTTTGGCCGGGCTTGCAGAAGTTTCCTGGCCAGGCAGAGCTGTCGGGTAGCTGCGTTTTCCTACTTCTTGGATTGCCGACCCCTGCCCTTCTACAAAGACCTCGCGGCCCCCTCAAAGCGGGCCACTCGCCACCAGGGATCCCAGCCAGCGCTCCCGAATTTGGTTCACCAGCTCGCCGATGGGCTGTTGGTTGACGCGGTAGCTGGTGGGATGGGCGATCAAGCGGGCGGTGCTCTCGAAAAGGCAGTCCCGTTCCACCAGGCCGTTTTCCCTCAGGGTACGTCCGGTGGCCACCAAGTCCACAATCGCATCGGCCATGCCGGTGATGGGAGCCAGTTCCACTGAGCCGTAGAGGGAGATAATTTCCACCGGCAAATCCAACCGGTCAAAATACTCGCGGGCGCAGCCGACAAACTTGGAAGCCACGCGGGCATGGGGAGGCAACTGGGCCGCCGAGGTGTAGGGACTTTCTTGGCGAAGAGCCACCGACATGCGACAGTGGCCGAACTTCAGATCCAGCAGGTGGGCCACTCGCACCTCGCTGCCGGCATAGCGCTCCCGCAAGACGTCGTAGCCGACGATGCCCAGTTGGGCCTGGCCGTACTCCACATACACCGGCACGTCGTGGTTGCGCACCAGCAGCGCCTCGTAGCGTTGCCCGTTGAGCTGGGTGGGCGATTCAATCCGCAGCAGGCGGTTGCCGGGATCCAAAAAGCGACTGAAATCGATCCCCACCTGTTGCAAGCAGAGGATAGCGTCGGCCAGCAAGGCTCCCTTGGCCAGGGCAATGGTGATCGGCTGGCCGGCGGAACGGCAACCTGGGGTATCGGGATGCGGGGCGGGGCTGAGGCCGAAAGCCATCGACATAGAAGGATGTCCGGGATCCCTGCTCTTGCCAGGGCTAGATAGAGAGTCAAGCCTTGACAGCGGCAGAGCAGTTGCGGGCGTTGCTTCCCCTCGATTGTAGAGGATCGGCCTCTTGGCGGCGATTCCCCCCTCTATCCCCCCGTACACGGGGGGACTGGGGGGCCAGCCCAGAGCGAAAACCCTCTTCTGTTATCCAGACTGCCGATCCTGGGATGATAAAGTCAGGAGACGATAGACCCGGAGGAGAGAGGACGGCATGAAAGCCATGATCCTGGCAGCCGGCAAAGGGACGCGGGTACGGCCCATCACCTACATGATGCCCAAGCCGATGATCCCGATTTTGCACAAGCCGGTCATGGAGTTCTTGGTGGAGCTGCTGCGGGAACATGGGTTCGACCAAATCATGATCAACACCAGCCACCTCGCTCACCAGATCGAAGACTACTTTCGCGATGGCCAGCAGTGGGGAGTACACATCGGCTTTTCCTTCGAGGGCCACTTCGAGAACGGCCAGCCGGTGGCCGAACCCCTGGGATCCGCCGGTGGCATGCGCAAGATCCAGGATTTTTCCGGTTTTTTCGACAGCACCTTCGTGGTGCTCTGCGGCGATGCCCTGATCGACCTCAACCTGACCCAGGTGGTCAACTTTCACAAATCTAAGGGGGCATTGGCCACGGTGGTGTTGCGAGAGGTGGATCCCAGCCAAGTCTCCAGCTATGGCGTGGTGGTAACCGATGCGACGGGCCGGGTCACCGCCTTCCAAGAAAAACCCAGGCAGGAAGAGGCCCTCAGCAACACCATCAACACCGGCATCTACGTGTTCGAGCCAGAAGTCCTGGACTACATCCCCCCCGGCTTCCCCTATGACATCGGCAGCGATCTCTTCCCCGCCTTGGTGAAAGCCGGCGCCCCCTTCTACGGCCTCAAGGCCGACTTCCAGTGGGTGGACATTGGCCGTACCCCTGACTACTGGCTGGCGGTACAGAAGGTGCTGCGCGGCGAGATCAAGGGGGTCAAGGTGCCCGGGATCCAGATTCGGCCCGGCGTCTGGACGGGGATCAACATCCGCGCCAACTGGGATCGCATCCATATCGAGCCGCCGGTCTACATTGGGGCCAGCACTTACCTGGCAGACGGGGTGAAGCTCATCGGCCCCACAGCCATTGGCTACGGCTGTGTGTTGAACGAAGGGTGTACGCTGGATGGCAGCCTCATCTTCAACTACACCCAAATCGCTGCAGGAGTTACCCTGCGCCACCAGATGGTGATGGGTCGCTACTGTATTTCCTCCGATGGCAATGCCATCGACACGGAAGAGTCCAACCTCACCTGGTTGATCGGAGATGCTCGCAGCCATGCCAACGGCAAATCCCAATAGCACCCTCTATCTCTACGGGATCGTCGCTGCCCCCGGCCCGCGCCACCTGAATGTGGTGGGGCTGGACAAGCAGCCGGTGGGGATTCACGTGCTGGGATCTTTGGCCTTTCTCTATTCCCAGGCTCGCCAGGAGCGCTACTTGGCCAGCCGGGCCAATCTGCTGGCCCACGAAGCTGTCCTAGAAACCGTGATGAGCGAGGGATACCGCGCCCTGCTGCCGCTGCAATTTGGCCTGGTGGTGAGCGGCTGGGATCAGGTAGAGCAGGATTTGATCAAACCGCACCTGGCCGATCTGCTGGCCCTGCTGCAGCGCCTGGAGGGCAAACGGGAGGTGGGGGTAAAAGTCTTCTGGGATCCCCAGCAAGAGCTCCAATTGGGGCTAGAGGAAAACCCGGCCCTGAAAGCCCGGCGGGACGAGATGGCTGGCACCCCCTTGGGGCTAGATGCAGTAGTGGAAATTGGGCAGGCTCTGGAGCAAATGCTGGAGCAACGGCGCCAACACATTGCCCAAACCTTCACAGCCGCCCTCGGCTCTCTGGCCAGCGATCGCGTCGAGGGAGAGCTGCTTACGGAAAACATGGCCTACAACAGCTCGTTTCTCATCAACTGGGAAGATGAGCCGGCTTTTGCCCAAAAAGTGGAGGAGCTGGATCGAGCCTTTCAGGGACGGCTGCGCATTCGCTACAACAATTTCACCGCTCCCTACAATTTCGCCAAGCTTTGACCGGCCTGTACTCCCCCCCCTATATCCCCCCGTCTACGGAGGGACTGGGGGGCCAGCCGCTTGGGACAGGCAGCGCGGATGTGGGACTCGCTCAGGTCGGGCATGAGGGCCAGGGCCCGTTGGGGATCGATTTGCGCTTCGCACACCGCCTCCAGCACCTGCTCGGCCAGAAGGGAAAGGGGCATATCGGCGGTTTGCTCAGGATCGGTATCCTCTCTAATTTGTCGAACTCCCACCGGCGGGGGAGGCAACACCGGCGGCGCCGCCTGCGGGGGCAAGGTGGTGGAGGTACCCACCTCCAACTGCGCTTCGGCCAGGGCCACACCGCGCCCTGCCACCAACAGGGATCCCAGCAACAGCGTCCCCCCCAACCTGCCTATTCCCTTGCTGAGCGGAGCACGCTTCCCCAGACCTTCTCCAAGGCTACCGCTAGCCAACCTTTTGCCCAGCGCTTCGCCGCTCATCTTACCCCTCCAAGACCACCCCTTTGTTCAAGATATCCAACAAACCTTGGATTTGCAGTAGGCTATCGTTGGCTCCCAAACCGTTTGCAGCCCCCCCCTATGGCTCGTCTATCGCAAGAGCTGGCCCGATTTGCCTGCCTTCCCGCCCATCCAGAGCAGCCCGAGCCTTACCCAGAGGGATCCCCACCCATCCGCCTTGAAGAGATTCTCAAACTGGCGGGCGAGCGCAGCTTTGGCTTGTTTTTGGCGGTGCTCTCCTTTCCTTCTGCTCTGCCTCTGCCAGCTCCTGGCTATTCCACTCCCTTTGGCGTGGTTATTCTGCTGCTGGCCCTACAAATGCTGGCGGGGCGAACCACCCCCTGGCTGCCGCCATGGGTGCTGCAGACATCCATTGAACGGAAGCAATTTCAAAAGTGGGTGCAGGCCGGGATCCCGTGGTTGCAGCGCATTGAAAAAGTTGCCTGCCCCCGTTGGCAACCAGTCTGCACCAGCCGCCTGGGCCAGGTCTGGCTGAGCACCTTGATCAGCTTGATGGGTATTTCCATGATCATTCCCGTGCCCGGCACCAACACCCTGCCGGCGATGGGGGTCTTCGTCACCGCCTTTGGCCTCCTCGAAGAGGACGGGATCCTGTGCAGCTTGGGATCCCTGATCTGTGTGGCGGCGGGGCTGCTGACCACTTCCATTTTGGTGGGCCTGTGGCTGGGGGGAACGACTCTGTTGGATTGGCTGAGAAGATAGCCTTTTGCCCTCACTCCCAACCCCGGCCCCCCCTATATCCCCCCGTGTACGGGGGGATACGGAGTTGGGGATCGAGGCAACGCCCAGCTTCACCGATGGAAAGACGGTGACGAAGTTGTATCGCCTGTGTCTTGTTGCAACGGACACCCCCGCGCCGCTAGCGGGATTGAGGGACCAGCGCCAGATCCTGGGTGAGGCGCAGCTCGATCACCTGGTTGGGATCCAAAACTACCACCTGTGGCGCCGTGACGTTGCCGATCACCGCTCCGGCCACCCCAGCCCCCAGCACTTCTTCTGTGGCAATGGCATTGTCGCCGGTCACCAAGCCGAGAATGGCGCCCGCTGCCGCGCCGATGGCCGCATCTTGGATGATTTTGCCCGTGGTGGTGTAGCGAGGATCCTTAACATCGTGGATCACATCCGATTGGGCAGCCAAGGGGAACAGTTGGTTGTTGGCGATGATGCTTTCTGCCACAAAGCGCGTGCCCCCCGGTGCCGGCTCAAAGCGGCCATCCACCCGCGAGCCGAAAGGCACCAGGATGTCCCCCTGGGCGTTGCGAATCGGGGTGCGGACGATCAAGGACAGGGGGCGAGTTTCGTTGGGGGCGATGAAGAGGCGCTCGTTGAAGGGGGTGGTGGTCTGCATCAGGGTGCCCGCCGCCAGCGTGGAAAGGCGCAGGTCAAAGCCCGCCGGGGGGGTGGAAACCCAACTGCTCGGGTTCTGGGCCACCAGGGATCCCCGATTGAGCAGGGCCTGGTGGGTAAAAGCGGCCACCTCGGCACGGGTGGCAGGGCGGTTCGGCTCCAAAAGCATAGGATCCGGGTAATTGACAATCAGGCCGGCACGGTTGGCGGCTGCAAGTTGTGCCAGGGCCCAGTTGGGAATGGCTGCCGCGTCGCGGTAGCGGCTGAACAGCTCGCTCGGCTGAGCCGCGGGGATGGCACTCGTGTTGCCAAGGGCGTTAGTCAGGATCACCAGCGCCTCGGTGCGAGTAACGGGCTGTTCGGGTCGGAAGGTGCCGTCTGGGAAGCCGGCCACCAAGTTGTTGGCTGCCGCCGTGGAGATAGCATTGGCCGCCCAGTGGCTGGGAGGCACATCCCGAAAGCCGATGAAGGTACCAGAGGTGTTGCGAAGGCGAAAGGCAGTGGTGACAAGGGTGGCAAACTGAGCGCGGGTCACCGGCTCGTTGGGACGGAAGGTGCCATCCGGGAAGCCGTTCAACACCCCTTGAGAGGAGAGGGTCTCGATATAGGCTTGCGCCCAGTGGCCAAAGGTGTCGCGAAAAGGAGCGGCCATGGCCACCTGGCAGTGGATGCCCAGTGCGGCTCCCGATAGGAGTAGGCCGGCTGTGCGTGGGGTCAACAGAGAGGGAAACATCGTGCATTCACCAAGTTGTCGTAGCGCCCATTGCTGGGTCAATAGCTACTCTTATTCTGGCTATTTCCTCAGTGGCGGCAATAGCTAAAACCCTTGCTGTGTCCTAATTTGAGCATTTCCAACCTAAGATTTGCATAGAAACGCAATAGCGGAGGATTGGTAAGGAAATCTCTTCATCTCTGTTGCGCCAGCATCGCGTATAGACAACACCCCAGCCTCAGTTGCTGTTCACGGCATTGCCACTCTGTACAAGTTTGAAACAGCCCCCCAGGGCTCCGCAGTGCCAGGGAGTTGATGCTGGCAGGACATAGGATCCAGCCCCCCTCCCAGAAGGAGAGGGAAGCTGAGCATCAGGGATAAGGGGTGCTGTTTCCACAGCCGGTGGCTACGAAAGGTCCCCTGCTGCTGGCGGGATTGGGGGATCGGCGCCAAGTCTTGGGTGAGGCCCAGCCCAGGGATCCGGAAGGCTCGCCCAGGAGCGCCTTGGCAGTCGGTATGGGTTAAATGACCTTGCCCTCGGACGTGATTCTCCCCTTCAGTTTGCCGGCCCGCTCTTCAGCTTCCTCGGTAATGAGGGCCAGTTGCTCTAACACCTCGCCGGGGTATTTTTCCAACACCCGCAGAGAGAGCGCTACCCGCCCTTTGGCCTCATCCACATCGATGACCACGGCCTTGAGCGGCTGACCGGGCTGGAACAAGTCGGATAAGGAGGCGACAAAGCTTTGGCTGACCTGCTTGATGGGCAACAGCCCGCTGCCCCCCTCCTCCAGCTCCACGAAAACGCCGAAGGGCTTGAGGGCGCTGACCTTGCCCCGCACCACCTGACCGGTGGTGTAGATTCCCAGGCTCTCAGCTTGTCGCGCTACTCGCTGGGAGAGCACCAGCTTGTTGGCAGCGGGGTTGACCTCCAACAAACTGGCGGTCAGCGATTGGCCCACCAGCTCTTCTAGATTTTCCCGTTGGTTGAGATGCGAGCGAGGAATAAAGCCCCGCAGCCCCTGCACGTCCACCAGAACCCCGCCCTTGTTGGTGCCGATCACCAGGGCAGTTACCGTCTGGCCGTTGGTCTGTTTTTCGGCCAGCTCCTCCCAAAGTCGCTTCAGCCGCAGCCGCCGCGCCGAGAGTACGATTTGCCCTTCCGAGTCCTCTCGCAAGATGAGAAAATCGGCTTCGCTTTTGAGGGGAAAAAGCTCGCTCAAATCCTCTCCTGAGCGGATCCCGGCTTCTTTCAGGGGCAAAAAGGCCGGCGACTTGCCGCCGATATCCACCAGCGCCCCATCGTTCTGGTGCTGGAAGATGCGGCCTCGCACCACCTGTCCCGGTCGAAAGTCAAGGCTTTGCGCCTCCAGAGCCTTGGCAAAATCTTCCGAAGAAAACGTATCGGCAGCCTGAGAGCGAGGGGAGCGAAAGGTCATGGAATGCAAAGGAAGCAATTCAAGAGGCAATGGGTTTCAGGATAACCCAAAACTTGACAGGGATCCCAGCCCCTCTCGTCCGCCTCGGCGGGAAGAGGTACTCACCCTCTTGAGAGGAGGCCAAGCCCAGGGCATCGACACCGGCAGCTTCCTCTAGATGTAGTACATCAACCTGGCCTGTTGCTGTTGCGCCTGCCGGTCGCAGAGGTCTTGCAAGGTCGTTTTTTGGAGAATGCCCACCGCTGCCGCCTGGGCATCTTGCCAAGCCTGCCAGAGCACCTGGCGCTCCGGCGAGAGATCGCCGCTGGGCAAGTCGCGGGGGCGGGTGAGATCTTCTCCCTCGATGGCCTGAATGATGTCCAATAGGGAGATCTGCCAGGGCGGTCGAGCCAGAGAGTAACCTCCTTTGGCGCCCCGCTGGCTGCGTACCAGGCCCTGCCTGCGCAGCGTGGCCAGCAACTGCTCCAGATAGCGGTCGGGAATCGACTGGTGGGCTGCGATCTCCTTAATCTGCAATACCCGGCCGTCATGGTAGTGCTGGGCCAACTCCAGAAGGGCCAGGAGAGCGTACTCACTTTTACAAGACAGTTCCAAAATACCCATCCTTCCTGCAAGGATCAGGTCTATGATACTCCGGTTTTCCACCGGGGTTTTGTGGGATCCCCTTTGGGTTGCCGGTGGGTTGGGCCTGTATGGTGGAATAGGCCCTTTTGGGAGTGGTTTATGGCAAGTGTTGGCACCCTGTCCGGTTCAGCGCGGATCCCGGCGGAGCGATTGCAAACTTTGCGGCAGCAGATCGGCAAGCTGATCGCCAACGTCGAGTCGGTGTTTCAAGGCAAGCCACGGGTGGTGCAGGCCGTGGTGACGGCCCTGGTGGCGGAAGGCCATGTCCTCCTGGAGGACGTGCCGGGAGTAGGCAAAACCACGTTGGCGCGGGCCATTGCCCGCAGCTTGGGGGCCAAGTTTCAGCGAATTCAATTTACCAGCGACCTCTTGCCGACTGACATTCTTGGCCTCACCCTTTTCAACAAAGAGAAAGGGGAGTTTGAATTTCGCCCAGGCCCCATTTTTGCCCATGTCATCCTGGCCGACGAGATCAATCGCACCTCTCCCCGCACCCAGAGTGCCCTGCTAGAGGCAATGGCGGAAAAGCAGGTTTCGCTGGACAACCGCACCTACCCGCTGCCCAGTCCCTTTATGGTGTTGGCCACCCAAAACCCCTTGGAGTATCACGGCACCTATCCCCTCCCGGAAAGCCAGTTGGATCGGTTTCTGGTGCGGCTGTCCATCGGCTACCCCAGCCCTGAGGTGGAGCGGGCTTTGCTGCTGCAGCGACAGCAGGCAGAGCCGGTGGAGGCTCTCCAGCCGGTGCTTTCCCTGGCGGAGCTGCGGGAGATCCAGGCGGCGGTGGATCAGGTGTACCTGGATGGATCCCTGGCCGACTATCTGCTGCAGGTGGTGCAGGCGACGCGTGCCTCCAGGCTGTTGCGGGCCGGCGTGTCCACCCGCGGGGCGTTGGCCTTGGCAAGGGCAGCACGGGCGCAGGCGTTGGTGAGAGGGCGGAGCTTTTGCCTACCGGAAGATCTGCAAGCTTTGTTTGTGCCGGTGCTGGCCCATCGCATTTCTTTGGCCGGATCTGGGGACATGACGAGCAACCGACGGCAGGAGGCAGAGGCCGTCATCCGCGACATCGTGGCAACGGTTGAGCCGCCAGTTTGAGGAGGGATCCCTTAGGCGATAATAGGAGCCAGCGGTCTTGGGCAGAACTGCGGATGTCGGATCCCAATCAAGAAATTAAAGACCTCATCCTGGCTTTGGACAAAAAGCTGGAGGGAATCGACCGCAAGTTGGAAATCCAGGTGACGGAGATCAAAAGCGAGATCCGGCTGGTCAAAACCGACCTGGAAGCCAAGATCGACCTCACTCGCAACGACCTAGAGAGCAAGATCCAAGGCGCTCGCAACGAGCTGGAAGCCAAGATCGACCTCACTCGCAACGAGCTGGAAGCCAAGATCGACCTCAGCCGTAGCAGCCTGGAAGTGAAAATCGCGGAGCTAAGCGGCAAAATGGATGGCTACAGCAAGCGGCTTGACCAACAGGAGTTCATCAGCCGCGGCGCGATCGTGGCCCTAGTCGTTGGGGTGGCCTCAGGGTTTATCAAGTATCTTTTCTTCAGCAATTGATTGGAGTTTGACCTGAGTTGCCTTGGGTTCCTCCCCAAAACCTGCAAGCGGCGGCGGGTCAGCACTCCTGGAATTGGTCGAGGGCACGACACAGCTCCGGGACAACTTCTGCTGGCCAGAAACCCTCACCCCGCCGGCCCTGGTGCAACTGGAGATAGAGGCCCCAAGCAGTGGCGCTGCCACTGGCAACCAACGTGAGGGCAGGAAAGGTCTGCTCCAGCGTAATGCTCTCCTCGGCCATCAGTTGGGAGGCGACAGCTTCCATATCCTGCTGCAGACGATACACCCCCTGCACAAATGCTTGCCATTCTTCTAGGGTTAGCTCCAACGCCCAAGTCTCTCCTCCCACCAGGGCCACAAAAGGGGAGCGCCCAGGATCCCAGCCCAACCGCCAGCCGGATCCCTTGCGTAGAGCAGGAGGAGGCAGGTTCGAGAATCCACCGTCGTTTCCGGTAAAAAGCAGGGAGGTAGAGGGGAGAGGAGCATCCATCGCTGCGGCTAGGCCAGAAAAGATGCGGGTACAATCGACAGGGTGTGTTGTCAGGATAAAGCGGCCATGGCCAGTTGTCAGTCTCCTACTGCCCAACCTCGCCGGTTTTTAAGGACTCCGCTCCGCTGGCGCAAACAGAGCAGCCTCATTTCCGGCTTGGGCCTGTTGCTGACAGCCTTGGTGCTCCGTGCCGCTGACGCGACCGGGGTTCGCAAAGAGGCCGAAGATCCTGTCTTGCTAGCGCAATTGTCTGCAGCGGCCACCCCCGAAAACCCGATCCTGCACGTGGGCATTGTGCAACGCTTTGGCCGTTCTGAGCAAGATCAGGTGGAGCTGGCAGCGCCGCTGGGGTCTTTCCTCACCCTGGAATTTGCCCAGGCAGACGGCAGCACCCAGAGGCAGCGGCTCCCACAAGTTACGGTTGGGATCGTCAACCGCGCCCTGGCCAGCCCGGAAACCGTGTACCGCCTCATCCTCAGCAGCCACAAAAGCTTCGAGAGCGCCGAGGCCAGCGCCAACTCCTGGGAATCTCTGGGCATCCGCACCGAGATCGCCCAACCGCAGGAATGGCAGGTGTGGGCCAGCCGCGCCTACACTCCCCAACAACTGATCCAGATTCAGCAGTATGCCCAGAAAGAAGGGATCCCTCAGGTGCGGCTGGAGGTGCAGGAGCGGCGCGAACGGGCGGAGCTGAGCTGGGTACATGAGCATTTTCGCTACCATCGCACCCGCCTGAGGGTAACCTCCGATGCCGGCTATCTGCGGGTGAACGACCGCTACTATGCCGGATCCATTACCATTCAGCCCAATGCCTACGGCAGCTATACGGTGGTCAACGCCGTGCCCCTGGAAACCTATTTACGGGGGGTGGTGCCCCATGAGGTGGGGCCAGGGGCCCCCTTTGCCGCCATGGCCGCCCAGGCAATTTTGGCGCGCACCTACGCCCTCAAGAACCTGCACCGCTTTCAGATCGACGACTACCACCTCTGTGCCAATACCCACTGCCAGGTTTACAAGGGGCTGAGCGGCACCCATCCGCGGGCCGACGAAGCGATTCGCCAGACCAGCGGCCTGGTGCTCACCTACAAGGGCGAGCTGGTGGATGCCGTTTATTCTTCCACCAACGGCGGCATCTCGGCAGGCTTTGAAGAGGTTTGGGACGGAGAGCCGCGCCCCTACCTGCGCCCGCAGGTGGATATCGCCCACCAGCCCGATCAGCCCTTCGATTTGCGGCAGGAGAGCGACTTCAAGGCCTTTCTGGCCCGGCGGGAGGGTTTCAACGAAGCAGGGGTATCGCGCCTCTTCCGCTGGGAGTTTTCTCAGTCGCTGGAGGAGCTAAACGCCCAACTGCGGGCCGCTCAAGAGTACCTCGGGATCCCTCTCCCCGAGTGGATGACCATCCAGGGGCTGCACGTCCTGGAGCGCTCGGTCAGTGGTCGGGTGCAGGCGCTGCACGTGGACTTGCAGACGCCCCAAGGGCTCCACTCGATTCTTTTGCGCAAGGATCAGGTGCGCCTGGCTTTTCCCCGCCTGTACAGCACTCTGTTTCGCGTGGAACCCCTGAAACAGAGCGGGCGGCTGACAGGCTACCGCTTTATCGGCGGCGGCTTTGGCCACGGGGTGGGGCTGAGCCAGTACGGCGCCTACACCCTGGCGCGGCGGGGGTTGAACGCGGCGCAAATCCTCGCCTTTTACTACCCCGGCACCACCCTGGCCGAGCTGGGATCCCTCTCCCTGCAGTTGCCTGAGGTTTCCCTGGCCTTTGACAGTAGCCAGGCGCAGTCCTGGTCCGGCTACCAGAGATAGGGGGCACGATGGAAGAAGAGCGACGGGAACGCGGCCATCCCCCTCTTCGGGATCCCGCTCCAGAGGAAGGGTGGCAGGAAGGGGCGGCCCAAGCGCCGCCAGAGCTGGCCCCCCCCTACATCCCCCCGTACACGAGGGGACAAGAGGGTGGCCGGGGGGAGGCGGGGCTGTCGGGGATCCCGGTCGCCCCACCGGGGTTTAAGTCGGGATTTGCGGCGCTCATCGGGCGGCCCAATGTGGGCAAGTCCACCTTGATGAACGCTCTGGTGGGCCAGAAGATCGCCATCACTTCTCCCGTGGCCCAGACCACCCGCAACCGCCTGCGGGGGATCCTCTCTTTGCCGCAAGCCCAGATCATCTGGGTGGACACCCCTGGCATCCACAAGCCCCACCACCGCCTGGGGGAGATCTTGGTACACAACGCCCAGGCTGCCATTGGGAGCGTGGATGTCGTCCTCTTCGTGGTGGATGGCTCGGTGCCGCCAGGGCGGGGGGATGCTTTTATCGCCGAGCGGATCCCCAGCGCGACCCCCTGCATCCTCGTCTGCAACAAAGCCGATCTGCTGCCCAAAGAGTCTGCCGCGCGCCAGGCCCACCAAGAGAGCTACCAAGCCCTGCGCCCCGGTGCCCCCGTCGTCTGGGTGTCGGCGTTGGATCCCGGCAGCTTGGCGCCCCTCATCCAGGCCACCGTCGACCTGCTGCCCCCTGGGCCCTACTACTATCCCCCGGATCTGGTGACGGATCAGCCGGAGCGGTTTATCATGGCGGAGTTGATCCGCGAGCAAGTTCTCTTGCACACCCGCGAGGAGGTGCCCCACTCGGTGGCCGTCACCATCGACCAGGTGGAAGAAACCCCCACCGTCACCCGCGTCCTGGCCACCCTCTACGTGGAGCGGGACTCGCAAAAAGGGATCCTCATCGGCAAAGGGGGGGAAAGGCTCAAGCAAATTGGCCAGGCCGCCCGCCTCCAGATTCAAAAGCTCATTGCCGGCAAGGTGTACCTGGAGCTGTTCGTCAAGGTGCGGCCCCACTGGCGGCGCTCCGAGCACCTGCTGCGCGACTTCGGCTACCGCGTTGAAACGTGAAGGGGTTTTGTGGCTGAGGTTGAGCTATCTGGTGGTATTGATGGGGATGCTGCACGTTGAGGTTAACGGCAATGCTGCGACTGTATGGGATCCCGACCTCCGGGAATTGCTACAAAGTAGAGCTGCTTCTCAAACAGTTGGGGATCCCTTACGAGACGGTTGAGGTCAACTCCAGGGTCGGAGAAAATCGCCGCCCCGAGTACCTGGCCAAGAACCCCCTGGGGCAGATCCCGGCTTTGGAGCTGGAAGACGGCACCGTCTTGGCCGAGTCAGCCGCAATCTTGGTTTACCTAGCAGAGGACACTCCCCTCTATGGCCAGACGCGGCTGGAGCGGGCCGAGATCTTGAAATGGCTCCTTTTTGAACAAACCCGCATTGCCCGCTACATTGCCACCACCCGCTTTTGGGTGCGAGCCGGCCAGGCCGAGGCCAATGCCGAGCTAATTGCCCAGAACCTGAAACTCGGTACCGAGGCTCTGGAGATCATGGAAAGCCACCTACGGGAGAAGGAGTTCTTCGTGGGCAACCGCTACACCATCGCCGATCTGGCCCTGTTTACCTATACCCATGTGGCCGAGCAGGGCGGGTTTGACCTCAAGCCCTTCCCCAACATCCGCGCCTGGTGTGAGCGGGTCAAGGCCACCGACCGCTTCTTTCCTCTCCCCGGCGCCTAGAATTTCCCAGTGGTGCCTTTGCAGCCGACCGAGTCGGATCTCGCTTCCAATCCTAGCGGAGGATTTCTCACTCCCAGCCCCTCTCCCTGAGGGAGAGGAAAACTGGAAATTGTTGCCACGAAGGGCTGATACATTTACGCTGAACACTGCTGAGCATTACTGCTCAGCGGTGAAGCGATAGCATTCTGTCCGTTTCCGTTGTCACTACGCGACGCTGA